>QMPN01000010.1 GCA_003648575.1 Bacteroidota bacterium | reverse complement strand
TACCCTGAAATATGCGATACGGCCAACAAATGGGTCTGTGGCGATCTTAAATGCAAGGGCTGAGAATGGTTCTTCTACTGATGGGGCTCTTTCTTCGTTCTTCTGGGTAAAAGGATTTTCTCCGACCACTGGTGGAAGGTCGAGCGGGGAGGGGAGGTAATATGAAACGGCGTCGATAAGTTTCTGTACGCCTTTGTTCTTGAATGAAGATCCGCAGAATACCGGGGTGATCTTAAGTTCGAGCGTTGCTTTTCTTACAGATTCGATAAGCTCTTCCTTAGTAATGCTCTCCGGTGATTCGAGGAATTTATCCAGAAGGGCTTCATTGTCTTCAGCAGCTCCTTCTATGATCCTGGTACGGTATTTATCAACGGTCTCTTTCAATTCTTCCGGGATATCTATCTCCTGGTATTTCACACCAAAGTTTTCTTCATCCCAGCTATAAGCTTTATTTTCGATCAGGTCGACAATCCCGCTGAATCCGTCTTCTTCCCCGATGGGAATCTGCATGATAACGGGCTTAGCTCCGAGTTTCTCCTTGATCTGTCCGACTACCTTGTAAAAATCAGCACCGGAGCGGTCCATCTTGTTTACGAAGCTGATGCGTGGCACATCATATTTGTCGGCCTGGCGCCAAACGGTCTCCGATTGTGGCTCAACACCGCCTACAGCACAAAAGAGTGCAACAGCGCCATCGAGTACGCGCAGTGAACGCTCAACCTCTACGGTAAAATCGACATGCCCCGGAGTATCAATAATATTAATACGATACTTCTGAGCATCGGTGGTCCAGTATACCGTGGTGGCAGCAGAGGTAATGGTGATGCCCCTTTCCTGTTCCTGGGCCATCCAGTCCATGGTTGCAGTACCTTCATGTACTTCGCCAACCTTGTAATTGATACCGGTATAATACAATACACGCTCCGTCGTTGTGGTTTTACCCGCATCGATGTGAGCCATAATGCCAATGTTACGCGTGTATGTTAAATTTTCCGGCATCCCTTGTTTTCTGTACTAGAACCTGAAATGACTGAAAGCTTTGTTAGCTTCTGCCATACGGTGTGTATCTTCTTTTTTCTTGAAAGCTGAACCTTCATCCTTATATGCGGCCAGGATCTCACCTGCGAGCTTTTCGCCCATGGTCTTTTCGTGGCGCTTGCGGGAGAAGTTGATCAGGTTTTTCATACCAATCGACATTTTCCTGCCCGGCCTGATCTCTGAAGGAATCTGGAAGGTAGCACCACCTATCCTGCGGCTTCTTACTTCCACAGCAGGTGTTACGTTGGCCAGTCCTTTTTTCCAAACCTCTACAGGATCTTCCTTGGTTTTTTCTGCAACGATGTCCATGGCTTCATAGAAGATCTCGTATGCGATATTCTTCTTTCCGCTGTACATCATGTTGTTCACAAATTTGGTAACCAGGGTGTCGCCGTATTTGGGATCAGGAAGAATAGTCCGTTTCTTAGGTTTTGATTTCCTCATCGTTGTATTATATTATAATTGTATGTTTTATTTCTTAGGTCTCTTGGTGCCATACTTTGATCTCCGTTGTGTCCTGCCTTCAACACCTGAGGTATCGAGTGCACCCCTGATGATGTGGTAACGAACACCGGGAAGGTCTTTCACCCTGCCACCACGGATCATCACGATGGAGTGTTCCTGCAGGTTGTGGCCTTCGCCCGGAATGTAGGCATTCACTTCTTTTCCATTTGTTAACCTTACCCTGGCCACCTTACGCATGGCTGAGTTAGGTTTCTTTGGGGTCGTAGTATAAACCCTTACGCAAACACCCCTGCGTTGTGGACATGAATCCAGTGCAGGTGATTTGCTTTTGTCAGTTAATTTCTTGCGTCCCTTGCGAACTAATTGCTGTATTGTTGGCATATTAAGACTTATTAGTTGTTTTTAATCCCCTCAAATAGAGATGTTTAACATTCTTGTTTTTCGAAAATCTGCGGGAAGGAGATATAGGGTAGGTCTTTGAAGACTTGTCCCGTGTTCTTGGGATGGAACCTATATCTGTCTTAAATTGTCAGGTATCCTTAGGATTTTCAGCTCTTTCAGACGTATCATCCAAAGCGGCTGCAAAGGTAAAAATACTTTTTTTAAATACAAGACATTTATCAAAAAAAAATCTGATATACGATATTCAATATCACAAGTGTTCGATATAATCTATCGTAGCTAAACAAACTAAGGAGATCTCTCAGTCGCATAGCTCCTTCGAGAAGACAATGTTTGCTTTTTAACATAAGAAGGGCGCGGCGCATCACTGAAATCAAATTATTGAGCGCCGCGCCTCCGCTGAGTAGCTATGGCGCTCGCGGAAGCCACGAGGGATAATTTAATTGTTTCTGCAGTGAGTGTCTACAAGAATATCAGAAAATCACAAGAACTTTTCCCGGACATCAATAATTCAATATTTGAGATTCTTCACTATTAAGATTTTTTTACCTTACATTTGTATCTACGCAAGAGAGGCTAATACGATGAAAGAAAAGTACTTTACGGCTGAAAACATCGAACAGGAATCCAATGAGATGATTGAGGAGGTAAAGTATTATTCAGGGATGAGAATGTTTAAACCCGACCATGGGCATATAGCCCTGCTGGTGGTCGACATGCAAAACTATTTTCTGCATCCCGACGAACATGCCTTTGTACCCTCCGGTCCGGAAGTAGTCCCCAACATTTTAAAGATCATGAAATCCTGCCTGGGAAAAGAGATCCCTGTCATTTTATCCCGTCACGTGAACACGAAAGAGGATGCAGGGATGATGGGTGTTCGATGGCATGAACTCATCAAAGAAAATGATCCGAGAAGCGAGATAATTGAAAAGATCGCTTCCATGGGCGGTGAGCTCTTGAAAAAGAGCCAGTTCGACTGCTTTTATGAGACTGATCTGGAACAAAAGCTAAAGGATGCCGGTATCCGTCAGCTGATCATTACAGGCGTAATGACCAACCTCTGCGTAGAGAGCACTGCCCGATCGGCCTTTATCAAAGGATTTGAAGTGGTGATACCTGTCGATGCCACGGCCGCATACAATTATGAATTCCATCTGGCCACTTTCCTCAACATTGCTTATATGTTTACCCGCCCCATGAAATCACAGGCGCTTATTGATCTGCTGAAAAATGCCTGAAAAAAAAGTGATCATCATTGGTGGAGGACCCGCAGGGGTGGCCTGTGCCGTACAGCTAAAAAGGTATGGGGTCGATCCATTGTTAATTGAAAAAGAAACGATTGGAGGCCTGGTAAAAAATGCCTGGCGGATGGATAATTATCCGGGCTATCCGGAAGGGATATCAGGGAGCGTTTTTGCTGAGAAGCTGAAGGCGCATCTCGAGAGGTTTGAAGTCAGATACCAGAAAAGCGAAATACGAAATGCGAAGTTTATTAACGGGATATTTATTCTGGAAACGAATGACGAAAAGATCAGTTGTGATATCCTGGTAATTGCAAGTGGTACCAGACCCCGAAAATCTACTTGCGACAACGAATTTACAGAGGTATTTCCATTATTGGGTGCAAAGAATAAAAAGATCAGTATTGTGGGTGCAGGCGATGCTGCTTTCGATTATGCCATGAGCCTGTGTGAACATAATGAGGTACATATTTTTAATCGCGGTGATAGGATAAAATGTGTGCCTGCCCTGCTGAAAATTGCTGAAAAACAGAAGAATATATCGTATCACGAGAATTCTATGCCTGTCGGTTCATTCGATTATACTATTTTTGCCACCGGCCGGGAAGCAGACCTGGATTGTCTTTCAGAGGAACTGAAAAATAGGCTGGAACAGCTTAAACAGGACGGCCTTTTATATGTTATAGGAGATGTAAAGAACGGAATGCTCAGGCAAACAACTGTCGCTACCGGCGACGGGATACGGGCAGCCATGGCCATCACGGACAGGATAAAAGCAGAATGAGGGTAATAAGCAAGACACAGGAACACGAGATCGCTTCGGTATTTGTAGCCGAGAACGGAGATGGCAAACTCATAGAATTTGTTGAATCCACACAACCTCCTATGGTCATCAGTAAAAAGTGGGTGATTATCGTATCCACACTCTTCGGTTGTCCGGTAGATTGTAAGTTTTGTGACGCAGGAGGTGATTACAAAGGGAAATTAAGTGCTGCCGATATCTTCTTCCAGATCGACTACCTGGTGAATCACCGTTTCCCTTCAGGGGTGCCGGAAACAGACAAGTTCAAGGTGCAATTTGCCCGAATGGGCGAACCCTCTTTCAATCCGGCTGTATTGGAAGTGCTGGAGCAGTTCCCAGGCAAATATCCCATCGATAATTTCGTTGCTTCCCTCTCATCCATAGCACCACATGGTACGGATAACTTTTTCGAAGAATTGCTGAGGATCAAGAAAGGTCTTTATGATCAGTCCTTCCAGCTGCAGTTTTCGGTGCATAGCACTGATGTGGAACAGCGCAATATGCTTATGCCGGTTACCAAGTGGAGTTTTGGGAAGATGGCTGCTTATGGCGAGCGCTTTTATTCTGAGGGTGGCAAAAAGATCACACTCAACTTTGCTCTTGGCAAAGACAATATCCTGGATCCGCATACCTTAAAACAATATTTTGATCCGGACATCTTCCTGGTCAAGCTCACACCCGTAAACCCAACTTTCAAAGCACGTCTCAACAACATCGATTCCCTGATTGTTCGGGGAGAGAAAGAATACCCTGTAGTCGATGGCCTGAAAGCCGTTGGTTATGAAGTGATCCTCAGCATCGGTGAATGGGAGGAGAATAAGATCGGCAGCAACTGCGGTCAATACATCAAAGCACTGGATGAGTCATGCCATGTGCCGGAAGGATCCTATTCTTACAAGTTGAAAGACGTGTAGGCGCTTTGCTTGAAATTTTCATCAGAGTTATCTGCTGAAGTGAACTTCAAACTCCCTGTCGGGCATGAAATTCTCCTTATGATAATAGTAGATGATTTTGCCTGATTTGGTATTGCTGAAATCGGGCGGGTAGGAGAGGGAATCGATTTGCAGGTTTTCCGGTGCTATCAGGGTGTAGTTCACTTCTTTTAAGGATTGTCCCCACGCATTTGTAGAGGTGAGGATATATTCGGCCTTGCTACCAAGCAATTCCTGGGTATATCCTATCCTGATCTTTGTCACCGTTTCGGCCTTCACATCCAGGTTGATCATGGCTGCGCTATTATTATAATATAGTAGCGCATTTTTTAGCGGATTGCCATAGATGTATGCATACACATCGGTTATTTTGCCATAAATATCTCGATTCGGAAAAGGGTACAGCATATCGAACTTTTCGTTTTCATCGCTGCTGTTCATGAAATAATAATAACCGGTCACGGTGAAGCTGCTGTCATCTACAATAAAGGTCAGGTCTTCACGGTAAAAATCGGGGATCTGAGCCTGCATGACCTGGTACAGGAACATGCAAAATAGTATGCCTACAATATATTTATTCATTGATGATTAGTTTTTCAGATTTAATGAGTTTTCCATCAAGCTCCATCGTATATAAATACAATCCTGGCCCGATATTATTGGCATTGCCTGGTACCCAGTCAAGTATGACCTTTCCTCCTGCCCACGGATTGCCGACGATTGGAATGAAATCTATCTCTTGACCTTTCATATTGAAGATGGTGATCCTGGCTTCACTCCAGTCTAGCTCTTGCGGTATTGAAATATGAAATGTGGTTTTATGGCTGAATGGGTTTGGGGCTGTGACCACCTCAATATCCTTCATCAGATTTACTGTTTTAACTCCCACACCTGTCAGGTAGTATTCTTTGTAATAGACCGAATCGGGCTCCATGAATACAATGTCTTCCATGAAAACATATCCGTCTTTAGTTAATTCGAAAAAATGCCAGTTGCTGAATAGTCCATCGGTTTCAAAATACCCGTTTGCATCTGTTTCGAAGCAGGCATAGGCCGGGACCGTGTTCCCATAACAGAGCGTCTCCTCACAATAAACAAACTTAGTCCCTTCCACAGGTTGCATATTCTGGTCGAATACAAAGCCGCTGAATGATGTGCGTGAACTAACATTAAAAGGATCACTCCCAATTGTCGGGGGTGATTGCTTCATTTTCCTGTAGGAGTATGGAAAACCGTTGATATAAAAATATTGCATGCAAATCGATTGCTCTGGCTTAGGCCCTGTTGTGTTGTAAAGATTTGGTTCAGGACCATATTCTATGCCTTCACATATCCAATGCCAGCCTCCGCTACCATCGGAAAATTTTACACTAATATTATCTTCATCAGGGTTGATGAAAAAGGCAGAAGCAAGCATAGTCTGATCTATTACTATGATCGAATCCCACTGGAATTTTAAGCCATCAATAAAAAGCGCTTCTCCGGAATTGCACACCAATTGAAGATCCTCAAATCCCTGGATACCATATTTGCCATGCCATTCCCAGGAAAAATAGAGTTCGATCTGCCAGTTCCCTTCATTGTAGAAGAACTCGCTGATAACCGGTAACGGTACAGTGGGGTTGCAAAATATATTGTGTGATATCAGGAATGCCAGGACAAAGAAGAGCTTTTTCATGGTCATGGTTTTTATAAGTCTCTCAAAGTTAATAAAATATTGCTTATATAATTATGGATTATGGATTGGGTCGCGGGAGTGCCGAGTGCAGAGTTCAGAGTGCCGAATATCGGGTGTCGAAAATAACTCAACACCCAACACTCAAAACCATCCCCGCGCACCGCGTTGTTAATAAATGCCTGAATTAACCAGCCTTCGTTGGCACAAAAACCCTACTTTTGTATCCACTAATAAAAGCATGGAAAAAGACATTTTTAAAGAACTGAACGAAGCACAGCGAAAGGCTGTGGAGCATACCGAAGGGCCTTCGATGGTGATCGCAGGGGCGGGATCGGGTAAGACCCGCGTATTGACATACCGACTGGCACATTTGCTAAATATCGGCGTCGACCCTTTTAACGTCCTGGCACTGACCTTTACCAATAAGGCTGCCCGTGACATGAAGGAGCGTATCCTGCAGCTGGTGGGCAGTGACGATGCCCGCAATGTGTGGATGGGGACCTTCCATTCTATCTTTGCGCGCATCCTCCGTGTGGAAGGACACCGGCTTGGTTTTCCGTCCAACTTTTCGATCTACGATACGGAAGATTCCAAGCGACTGATCAGGAACATAGTGAAGGAGATGAAACTGGATCCTAAGGTTTACAACCCCAATCATATTATGAACCGCATCTCGAGCGCAAAAACGAGCCTGACCACACCCCATTCCTATAGCGAAAATGCCGAGGCTACCAATGCCGATACAATGGCCGGGAAGCCACAAACAAGTGCGATCTATACCCGTTATGCCAACAGGCTGAAGAAGGCGGATGCTATGGACTTCGATGATCTGCTCTTTAATACATATATTTTACTACGCGACTTTCCGGATGTGCTTTATAAGTATCAGAAAAGGTTTAAATACATTCTTGTGGATGAGTACCAGGATACAAACCATGTTCAGTACATGATCGTGAAAAGCCTGGCAGCAGATAATGAAAACCTTTGTGTGGTGGGTGACGATGCCCAGAGCATTTATGCTTTTCGCGGGGCGAACATTCGCAATATCCTGAATTTTAAAAAGGATTATCCCGACCACTCCGTATTCAAGCTGGAGCAAAACTACCGTTCTACCAAGAATATTGTAAATGCGGCCAACAGCGTGATAGAGAACAATAAGGACCAGATCAAGAAGACCATCTGGACCGATAATGATGACGGCAAGCAGGTGGAGCTGGTCAGAGCTACTTCAGACACAGAAGAAGGCATCATGGTCGCTGACGCGATCTTCCGTGAAAAGATGAACGGACAGCTGCCCAACTCCGACTTTGCAATCCTGTACAGAACCAATGCACAGTCGAGGTCTTTTGAGGAATCGCTCCGCAAGTTGAACATCCCTTACCGTATTTACGGAGGCCTTTCTTTTTATAAAAGGAAAGAGATCAAAGACCTGCTGGCCTATTTCAGGGTGGTGATCAACAATAATGATGAAGAATCCCTGCAGCGCATCATCAACTATCCGGCCAGGGGCATCGGACAAACTACGATGGAGAAGATCGTAGTGCGTGCCAACCAATTGGGTGTCAGTCAGTGGGAGGTGCTCGAAAATACAGCAGGCAGTGGTCTGCAGGTGAATGCCGGCACCATGAACAAGCTGAACAATTTCATAACCATGATCAAAAGCTTCAGAGCACAGCTGAAGACTGTAAATGCCTTCGACCTTGCCAAGAAGATTGCAACTTCGGCAGGTATACTCAGAGATCTGTATGAAGATAAAACCCCGGAAGGACTGGCACGCTACGAAAATATCGAGGAGCTGCTGAATGCCATCAAGGACTTTACCGAACAAAAGATAGAAGCCAACGAGGACGGAGAGATCGTGTCTCCCATCCATACCCTGGATGAGTTTATGCAGGATATCGCCTTGCTCACCGATGCGGATGAAAAAGATAAAAATGACAACAACCATGTGTCACTGATGACGGTGCATGCCGCCAAAGGGCTTGAGTTTCCTTTCGTTTATGTTGTGGGGATGGAAGAAAACCTTTTCCCGTCTATCATGTCGCTGAATAATCGTTCCGACCTTGAAGAGGAACGTCGTTTGTTTTATGTGGCTCTCACCCGCGCCATGAAACATGTGACCGTCAGCTATGCCGAGATGCGCTATCGCTGGGGCAACCTGACACCCTGTGAGGTTAGCCGTTTTGTAGAAGAGATCGATGATAAATACATCGAATATCCCAGGAAGGTAGTGTCACAGCCCAGGGCGACATTCCCATTTGAAAAGGCAGGATCGAGGCCCAAATCCAAGATAAGCTCTCCCGGCTTTGCCAATTATCAGAAGAAAGGCCTGAAAAGGGTCAGTAATCTCGAGAATAAGCAGCCGGCCATGAGCCTCGAAGACATGGAAAACCTCCAGGTGGGTATGGAAGTGAGACACCAGCGTTTTGGAAAAGGAAAGGTGATAGCGGTAGAAGGCCTTGGCGGGAATAAAAAGGCCACAGTGCTCTTTAATAATGTAGGTCAGAAGCAACTGCTCTTAAAGTTTGCCAAATTAACATTGTCGAAATAATATTATTGGTTAAAATAGTTCCCCGTACCGCGTCCCCCGTCCCCCGTCCCACACCCATAATCCATAATTCATAATCTATAATTAAAATAAAGTTGTATTTTTGCAGCTGTATTTGAAACACACCAAAATATAACACCTCTTTATCGTTTCAACTTTCCTTTCGAAACAGATCTGATAAAAGGAACAGAATTCTTAAAAATCTTTACATCAAATGGAATATAACTCCACCCGAAAACGACTGGCGATGCCAGAATATGGCAGGAACGTGCAAAAGATGATTCTTTATGCAATGAGTATTGAAGACAGGGAGCGTCGATTGAAAGTCGCAAACGTAATTGTGAGTATCATGGCACAGATGCACCCTAAACTGAGGGAAACTGTCGATTATAAACAAAAGCTGTGGGATCACCTTCATATCATTTCCGATTGGCAACTCGATGTTGACGGACCCTATCCTGCACCTCCCAGGGATGTGCTTGCAGCCAAACCCGAAGCTGTAGTTTACTCCGACGGCAAGATCAAGTTCAAGCCTTACGGAAAGAATATCGAGGCCCTTATCGAAAAGGCTATTGAATATGAAGAAGGTCCGGGAAAGGAAGCTTTCATGAAGTCCATTGCCAACCATCTGAAAAAATCATACCTGAACTGGAACAGGGATTCAGTAAATGATGAGCTTATCTTTAAGCACTTTAACCAGCTGTCGGATGGCAAGCTCGTGATAGAAGGAGAGTTCAAGCTGAACGAAACCAGCGTCATCCTGGCAAGGAACAAGAAAAAGAAATATACCGGAAAACCTAGGGACAATAATTACGGAAAGAAACACAAAGGCTACAAAAACAAATGAGTTCTTTTGAGATCATTGGCGGCCATAAGCTCAAGGGGGAGATCATTCCCCAGGGAGCCAAGAATGAGGCCCTCCAGGTCATCAGCGCAGTATTGCTGACCCCCGAAAAAGTTGAAATGCATAAAGTCCCTGACATCAGGGATGTAAACAAACTGATCGATATTCTCCGCGATCTCGGAGTGAAGGTTGAAAAGACAGGCGCTGAATCGTATATCTTTCAGGCCGATAATATCGACCTTGACTACCTCAAAAGCCCTGAGTTTAAGCAAAAGGGCTCCAGCTTACGTGGATCCATCATGATCATCGGGCCATTGCTGGCCAGGTTCGGACAGGCATTTATGCCACATCCCGGAGGCGATAAGATCGGCCGCAGAAGGCTGGATACCCATTTCATCGGTTTAAAGAATCTTGGTGCCGACTTTCGCTACGACGAAAAGGAAAATCTCTATGTTGTCGATGCATCTTCGCTCAAAGGCTGCTATATGCACCTCGACGAGGCTTCGGTAACGGGTACCGCCAATATTGTGATGGCTGCCGTATTGGCTGAAGGCACGACCACTATTTTCAATGCAGCCTGTGAACCATACCTGTACCAGTTGTGCAGTATGCTGGAACGCATGGGTGCTAAGATCTCCGGTATAGGCTCAAACCTGCTTGAGATAGAAGGTGTGGGCGGGCTGAAAGGCTGCAAACATACACTGCTGGCAGATATGATCGAGGTGGGAAGCTTCATCGGCCTCGCCGCCATGACCCAATCGGAGATCACCATCAAGGATGTAAACTACGAACGCCTGGGTATCATCCCTACCGTTTTCGAACGCCTGGGCATAAGCCTGGTCAGGAGAGATGACGACATCATCGTTCCTGCACAGAAATCGTACGAGATAGAAACCTTTATGGATGGCTCCATTATGACCGTTGCCGATTCGCCATGGCCGGGTTTTACACCCGACCTCATCAGTATTGTGCTGGTTACGGCTACACAGGCTAAGGGCAGTGCACTCATCCACCAGAAGATGTTCGAAAGCAGGCTTTTCTTCGTCGATAAGCTGATTGATATGGGCGCCCAGATCATCCTTTGTGATCCTCATCGTGCTACCGTAATCGGCCTCGACAGGCAATATCCCCTTAAAGGTATTTCAATGACATCCCCGGATATCCGAGCCGGTGTTGCCTTGCTCATAGCAGCCTTATCGGCCGACGGCAAGAGCACCATACACAACATCGAACAGATAGACAGGGGTTACCAGCACATCGATAATCGCCTGCAGGCCATAGGGGCCAACATCCGCAGGATCGAAAGCTAATCCTTTACAACAGTCTGACAATTTGTCCTGATAAATGATATTGGCAAGTGTTTTGATTATGCTCTGCCGTAACAATGAATAATCAAGAATATACTATGTCTGAAGAAAAGAAAAAGAAAGATCAGGAGCAGGAAAGCACTGAAGTGCCCGTAAATAAGCCAGGAAAGAAGGAGAGGAAAACTGCATCGAAAAAGAAAGATAAAGCTGATGAGAAGATACAGGAGCTGGGTGAAAAGCTGGATGAGATGAATGACAAATATTTGCGCCTGTTTTCAGAATTCGATAATTTCAGGAAAAGGACACAGAAGGAAAAGCTCGAGCTGTTCAAAACGGCCTCTGAAGATGTGATGGTAGCTATGCTGCCTGTGCTTGACGATTTCCAACGCGCCATGAAGACGGCCGAAGATAATGGCATCGACAAGAATTTCCTCGAAGGCATTGAGCTGATATATAGCAAGCTGAAGAATACACTGAATCAGAAAGGCCTGGAACCCATGGATGTGATGGGAAAGGAATTTGATACTGATTTTCATGAAGCCATTACCAATATTCCTGCGCCATCGCCCGATATGAAGGGCAAGGTGGTAGACGTAACAGAGAATGGTTATATGCTGAATGACAAGGTAATCCGTTTTGCCAAGGTTGTAGTAGGCAATTAAAAACCTGAAAGACAATAGCTGATGTCGAAAAGAGACTATTATGATGTGCTGGAGGTAGAAAAGGGAGCTTCCGGGCAGGAGATCAAGAAGGCATATCGCAAGATGGCCTTGAAGTATCATCCCGACAAGAACCCTGATGATCCGGAATCAGAATCCATGTTTAAAGAGGCAGCAGAAGCCTATGAGGTGCTGAGCAACGCAGAAAAGAAAAGCCGCTACGATCAGTTTGGCCATGCCGGAATGAGAAATGGTGGCGGATTTGGCGGTGCCGGGATGAGCATGGATGATATCTTCAGCCAGTTCGGCGACATCTTTGGAGGTGCCTTTGGAGGCGCCTTCAGTGGATTTGGCGGTGGCGGTGCACGTTCACATACCCGTCGCAGGGTAAACCGAGGGAGCAACATCAGGGTGAAGGTCAGCCTCAGCCTGCAAGAGATCGCCAATGGCGTTGAAAAGAAGATAAAAGTCAATAAATATATCGGCTGTAATGCCTGTGACGGATCAGGTGCCAGGCACGGATCATCACATGGCACATGCCATACCTGCCACGGTAGCGGTCAGGTAGTACAGATCACCAACACTTTCCTGGGGCAGATGCAAACAGCATCGACATGCCCGACATGCCATGGAGAAGGAAAAATGATCACAGAGAAGTGTCCTGAATGTGCCGGACAGGGTGTGATCAGGGGTGAAGATATTATCAACATCAGGATCCCGGCAGGGGTGGAGGAAGGTATGCAGCTTTCCGTGAGCGGAAAAGGAAATGCCGGTGCCAGGGGAGGGATCCCCGGCGATCTGTTGGTACTCATTGAGGAACAGGCCCACGCTGACCTTATCAGAGACGGCCATAACCTGCTATACGAACAATATATCAGCATTTCAGATGCTGCCCTCGGTACCACCGTGGAGGTGCCAACGATTGAAGGCAAAGCCAGGGTCAAGATCACAGCGGGAACACAGGCCGGAAAGGTCATGCGACTGAAAGGCAAAGGCCTGCCGGATGTGAATGCCCACGGGCGTGGCGACCTGCTGGTAACCATCAACGTATGGATTCCCAAAGAACTCACCAAAGAGGAGAAAGCAATTCTTGAGAAGCTTAGCGGAGCTGAAAATTTCAAACCTAATCCGGGAAGCAAAGACAAAGGCTTCTTCGACAGGATGAAGGAATATTTTCAGTAAGTTTGCGTTGAGTATACACCATGGCCCTTTTCCAAACAGAAAATGTTTCCAAACGCTATGCAGGCCACACGGCCCTGGATAAGGTAAGCATTGAGGTGCCTGAACAAAGCATCTACGGCCTTTTGGGTCCGAACGGTGCAGGAAAAACCTCCCTGATCAGGATCATCAACAGGATCACAGGTCCGGATGAGGGCCAGCTCTGGTTCAAGGGTGAAAAGCTACAGCAAAAGCATATTTCTAATATCGGCTACCTGCCGGAAGAACGCGGCCTATATCGCAAGATGAAGGTAGGTGAACATGCACTCTACCTCGCGAGGCTGAAAGGCTTGTCGAAAAAAGAGGCCCATGTTAAGCTGAAAGAATGGTTCGACAAGTTCGGGATCGGAGGCTGGTGGAACAATAAGGTGGAAGAACTCTCGAAAGGCATGCAGCAAAAGGTGCAGTTTATCATCACCGTGCTACATGAACCGGAACTGCTGATCTTTGATGAGCCCTTCAGCGGCTTCGACCCCATCAATGTGGAACTGCTGAAAGAGGAGATCCTCAATCTGCGCGATAAGGGTACAACCATTATCTTTTCTACACATAATATGGCTTCCGTTGAAGAACTCTGCGATCATATTGCCCTCATCGACAGGTCTAAAAAGATACTCGATGGAAAGGTGAAAGAGATAAAGAAAGAATACCAATCAAATACCTATAGCGTTGCATTTGATCATTTTGATGGCTTGCTCTCTTCCTTCCTGGATGATCGCTTCAAGATAGTGGATGAAGGAGAAGATGAAGACAGGCGCTTTGCCAGTATCAGAATTGCAGAAGGACATCAATCCAACGAATTATTGGAACGGCTGGTCTCAAAGGTGAACATTCATGCCTATAACGAGATACTGCCCACCATGAATGATATTTTTATCTCGGTAGTGAAAGAAAACGAAGGGAAATGAACAAGATCTGGCTGGTCATAAAAAGGGAATACCTCACGAGGGTGCGCAAGCGCTCTTTCATCGTGATGACCATACTGGGCCCCATATTGATGGCCTCAGTTTTTGTGATCCCTATGATCATCGCCTCCTTCTCCGATGATGAAAAAATGGTGGTTGAAGTGCTGGATGAGACAGGCTGGTTCTACGAGAAATTTACTGATACCGAAGAATTTGAATTTAAATATACTGTTGAAGATCTGACTGTCGCTAAAGTCAAATTAATGGCGGAAGATGAATTTGCCCTCCTCTATATTCCCCGCAGGGAACTCACTGTACCGTCTTCTGCCATATTATATTCGCTTCGGCAGCCCGGTGTAGACCTGAAAAGCTACATCAGCAATGTGATGTCGAAGGAGGTAGAAAGCCAGAAACTCAGAATCAACCTGGATGAGATGACCCTCTCGGAAGAAGACCGTGAGCGGGCCATGAAATTACCGCAACTTATACGTACCGACATTGAGCTGGTGACCATGAAAATGGATGAATCGGGGGCTGAAGAAGAAACATTTACAGAGGTGATGATGGCCGTGGCATTTATCAGTGGCATGATTATTTATATGTTCATCTTCATCTTCGGGGCACAGGTGCTCCGTGGGGTTATGGAAGAGAAGACCAGCCGCATTATTGAGGTGATGGTATCTGCCGTGAGACCCTTCCAGCTGATGATGGGTAAAATACTGGGCATCGCCATGGTAGGGCTTACACAGTTTCTCCTCTGGGTGGTGCTGACCTTCGCCATTGTCAGTATATTTCAGGTCGCATTTGTCGATCAGCTGCCAGGCCCTGATGTACGCATGGCTGTCACCCCCGGAAGCGAACAAATGGCACAACAGGTCTCTCCAACAGAGATTGCCAGGGTATTTGAAGTGATCAATTCCATTAATTATGAGGTGATCCTTATCTCATTCCTGTTTTTCTTTCTTGGTGGATATTTGCTTTATGCAGCCCTCTTTGCTGCCGTTGGTGCCGCTGTCGACAGCGAAGCCGACACCCAGCAGTTTATGATGCCAATCACTTTGCCCTTATTCCTGGGTTTCATCATTGCCAATATGGCTATATATAACCCTGATGGACAGCTGGCCGTCTGGTTCTCCATGATCCCATTTACATCTCCCGTGGTGATGATGGCACGCATTCCCTTCGGCGTACCTGTCGAGCAGATATGGATCTCAGGCATACTCCTCATCCTCGGCTTCATCTTTACAACCTGGATCGCCGCCAGGATATATCGTACCGGCATTCTCATGTATGGCAAAAAGGTGAGTTACAAGGAACTTTGGAAGTGGTTGAGGTATAAGAGTTAGAAGTGCCTAAAGTGAGCTAGAGTTTGGAGTTAGGATTTATCCTGTAACAAGCAACCAGTAACCAGTAGCCAGCAACCAGCAACATTATTCATAACGGTACAGTTTAATTTTATATTTTTGCTCTTTAATTCTCGCAAATGACCATTGACGCCTTCATCCCTTGCTTTATCGACCAGTTTTATCCGGAAACGGGTTTTAACATGGTCAGGATATTGGAAAAGTTGGGTCATGAAGTGCATTACAATACCAATCAGACCTGCTGTGGGCAGATGGCCTTTAACAGTGGCTTCTGGGATGAGGCCAAGACTGTTGGGGAGAAGTTCATCAAGGATTTCCCAAACAACAGGCCGGTGGTAGGCCCAACGGCTTCGTGCACCGGCTATGTGAAGAACTACTTCAATGAGCTGTTTCACAATACCTCGCTTCATAACGAATACAAGCAATTGCAGAAGAATATTTATGAAATCACCGATTTTCTGGTGAATGAGCTGGGGGTTACGGATGTAGGTGCATCATTTATGCATACAGTCACCTATCATGACTCCTGTGCAGCCCTGAGGGAGTATGGATTAAAAGATGAGCCCCGTGCATTGCTTGCCCACGTAAAAGGTTTGCGCCTGGTAGAGATGGAAGAGAAAGATGTATGTTGTGGCTTCGGGGGCATTTTTTCAGTAAAGAACGAGCCCATTTCCACTGCCATGGCCGATCAGAAGGTGGAAAATGCCTTAAAAACCGGCGCCGAATATATTGTCTCTACCGATGCCTCCTGCCTCATGCACCTGCAGGGTTATATCTCTAAACATAAGCTGCCGATCAAGACCATTCATATTGTGGATGTATTGGCCAGCGGATGGTAAGATGTGCTTTGTGCGTTACACTTCTGGAAAATACTCATATTGAACTCTGAACTCTGAACTCTGAAGTTTGAAGTTTGAGCTTTGATACGACACACATATCTGTTGTTGTGAATAAATGCTTCCACCGCTATTTGCTAAAAAAGTTCTATATTTGTGATACCAAAAATGTTGGATGTTTAAGATTAAAATGGATCTGGTGAAGTAAATAGCGATTGGTATTCTACCAGTAGCTATCCCTTAAATTATCCTTGGCATATTCTTGTCAGGGTATTAGCATTTATAAGTATTATTTATATCTTGAATCCTGGTATTAAGAGCCTGGGTTTCATAAAATCATTTTATAATCATGAGTGACGATAATAATTCAATACACGACTTCGACTTCGACCTGATCTGTGAATACTTTTCACTCCTGCATCGACAGGGTCCGGGAAGTCCTGAAATAACGCTTAAAGCTTTGAGCTTCATCGATGGGCTTACTGATGAATCACACATTGCTGATATCGGCTGCGGTTCGGGCGGACAGACAATGGTGCTGGCAGAGCATGCACCGGGTCAGATTACCGGCCTCGACCTCTTTCCTGTTTTTATAGATATGTTCAACGTAAATGCCCGGAAACTGGGCTTTCAGGACAGGATAAAGGGCATCGTAGGATCTATGGATAAGATGCCATTTGATGATGAAAGCCTGGACCTGATCCTTTCAGAAGGAGCGATATACTTTCTCGGCTTTGAACGTGGCCTGAAGGAATGGCATAAATACCTGAAGAAAGGTGGATTTATTGCGGTTTCAGAAGCATCATGGCTTCGGGAAGACCGGCCTGCTGAGATCGATGAATTCTGGCAGGATGCTTATCCCGGAATAGACACCATTCCCAATAAACTGGCACAATTGCAAAAAGCAGGATATACGTCCGTAGCTTCCTTTGTTCTACCCGAAAACTGCTGGATAGAACATTTCTATGCTCCGCAGGATTCTGTTCAAAAGACCTTCCTGGAAAAACATTCCGGAAATAAAGCTGCAGAAGAGTTCATAGCCAATCAACAGCATGAATCACAGCTGTATTATAAATACAAAGAGTACTATGGCTATGTCTTCTATATCGGGATGAAAATCTAGAAAAATATTGCTAAATCAGAAGGGTTGTTTCTATAATTAGGGGCAATCCTTTTTTATTTGTTGGCCTTAGGCCTTTCATTCAAGTTTTCCATCCAGCCAGTGAATGATGTTTAGCAACAACTGGTAATTCTCGGGGGCATAATCACTGTTCATGCCTCCTTTTCTTTTTTCGGGACCTGCTAATTGAGCTGTAAACATAGCGGCTTCGCCAAAAACCACGACTTTCCCTTTGCCATATCTTTTAAATGCTCCCTGTGACCATCCCTCTACACTGAGCTTGGTAGTATTATCATCAAAAACCCAGGAAGTATCGGGAAGGAAGTTCACGAAGGCACTATTAAAAGTTAGAATCGAAGTTGCGTCATCGGGTATTTTGATGGCCTGTCCGGTAAATGAAACAATCTCCTCGACACTTTCTGTTGAGTCCCGGCCTGTTGTGATGATGCTTGCAATGAGAGTGTTGTCTTGCAGTCTAAAATATGCAATTCCTCTTGAAAGAGTGTCAAATACAAATCCGTTTGTGAACTCGAATTCAAATGCCCCGGCGAGGTCTTTTGCCGCATCAGCCATCGGCATATGATCGGCAATTAAAAAGAGACTTCCTCCTTCATAGACCCATTGTCTGACCTCATCAATTTCTGATTTTGTGAAGGCCGAAGGATCGGGTATCACCCAATCCTCCACATCCTCACTTAATGCATTTGATATTACAAGGATCTTAGCTTTCGCTAATTTATCCTTCTTGAATACACCTTCATACCCTCTTATATTATACCCATCTCTTTCCAGAAGAGTTGCGAATGGTTTATATCGACCATCCATGGTATGAAAGTTATAATGCCCTTCGTCGATAAATATAAGCGGCCCTTCACCTGACTTATATTCAGGATTTTGAAGGGTTGGGTTGTAGGTGGTGTCGACAAGATGTTGAGATAATAAACAAGCGGGAAAGATCAAAATAATGAGGAGGAGAATTGTTTTCATGACCTGAGAATCAGTGAACCATGCTAGTTTATTATATGACGCTCATTCAGGCATAGTAGTTACAATTAATTTGCCTCATCTTTATATGCTGTTCCTTTGTTATAGATTGCAGGCATCTGTCCCTTCCACTGCTTCCAAATATCATTATCCGTGATAAGGTCTGCCATAAAGTAGCCAACATTTATTCGACTGATCTGGCCATCCTTCAGGATACTCCGCGTCGGGGATGGATAAACTTCGATTTCGGATACAGTTTCCTCGTCAATTAATGCTGACGGCCTGACCGCAACCCATTCGATCGCATTATCTTTTTGACCAATGACGGTTCTCAGGTATTCTGCAGCCTTTTCATTGTCAGGGTGCGGAGGAAGCAGGAGTCGAAGCAAGAATATCATGCATTTCTGGGCAAAAGGAATTGATTCATTGAGATCGCGATTGCGGTTGGCAACCGTATTCATGAGAACATATTTAGTCGACGCCTCAGATTTATTTGCTTTGATAGCACTACATAAGCGACGGGTCGCATCAGTTACAAGCCGTCGTGGTTTGCCAAAAAGTCCCTTAAACGTAATGTTATGACCCAGGCAGGAAGCCAATGCGGTACAACCGGCAACATGTTGTTGCATCTCTTCGTCGGATAATTCCAGGACACTTGCAGAAATCACAGACAAATGCTCATGATTCTTAATTGTTTCAGGTAGTTTTTCAGGTGATCGCACAATTATCTTGACATGCTGTTCACGATTAAGCAACTCCTGAACTAATCTTATACCACTTGCTCCGCTTGCTCCTACTACCAGTATTGTCATTTTCTTAGATTTTAATTACATCATGAAATTCATGAAGTGATAAAGATACTTAACAAAACAGTAGGCTTGCAGTTTAGTATCTCATAACAGCGGATAATATCAGTTGGAGCCCGCTCATAAATTTCAATTCAAAAATTAAAACTCAACATCCAAAATTTTCGAGAGCTCTTCCCAGAAGCCGGGATAGGATTTACTTACCACCTCAGGATTATTGACTGTTACCGGCTGCCCCAGGATGGCAAGAGGAGCGAAGGCCATGGCCATGCGGTGGTCATTATATGTTTCGAATGGCTCGCTGATCTCCATCCTTTGTGCCTTGAAGATGATCTCATCCTCACTGACGGTACATGTGATCCCGGCCTTGCCGAGTTCCTGTGCCAGGGCTTGCAAACGATCTGTTTCTTTATACTTCAGACCGGCAACACCTATAAACATTCCATCAAAGCCTTTTCCGGCGGCCGTTACAGCACATACCGGAACAAGGTCGGGATAATCCGCCAGCTGAAAGTTTGCGTGTTGATTTATAAAAAACCCTTTCCTTATCAGGGCACCCTCATCGTTAAAATCGGTTTCAACACCGAGCGACACAAAATACGATTCAAGCACACGATCACCTTGTAGCGATTCCTCCTTTAAGCCCTTAAGCAGTAGCTCTCCACCTTTGGAGAGGGCCAGCAATTCATACCAGAATGCTGCAGCGGACCAATCGTATTCAAAAGGGAGCGTAGCAGCTTTATAATTCCCGGAAATCCTGATATAAGGTAGTTCCATTTCTACTTCTGCACCCGCAGACGTCATCATAGAAGCAGTCATCTCAATGTATGGTACGGATACAGCTTGTTTCAATATACCTATACTCAGCCCCTCCTTGAATAAAGGGGCAACCATCATTAGGGCTGAAATATGTTGACTGCTATAGCCGGCCTGCATAAATACTTTCCCTCCATTCAGCGTTTTGCCGGTGATCTGTAAGGGAGGAAAGCCATCTTCACCCAGGTAGGTGATCTCAGCGCCCAGATCATGCAATGCATCCACTAAAGGTTGTACAGGTCGCTGCCTCATGCGCTCATCCCCGTCGAGGATCCATTGACCGGAGGTGACGGCTAAATAAGCCGTTAGAAAGCGATACACAGTTCCTGCATTCCGGGTGTTGAGATTTGGGTCTTTTGCCTCTTTGATCTGCTTCAGCAGCTGTTGAAGCAATACGCTATCATCTGCCTCTGATAATTCTCCTGGCTTGACTTTACCTCCGCTGATGGCAGAGATCATCAAAGCACGGTTGCTGATGCTCTTCGATAAGGGCAGATTGATCTTCCCTTTGACATGCTCGGTTTTAGCTATGATCCTGACTGAAGACATCTTTTATGTTGTATGCTTGATGTAATACATGAGGCTCTCTTCTATGAGGTCCGGCGGTATGGGTATAGCTTGCTTGCAATGCCCGATATTACTGAGTAGCGACATGCGGATGTCACCATCGAAATTCTTTTTGTCATGTCTGATCAAAGCCAGGATATCATGAATGTCGTCCACGCTGAATGCTACCGTTGGAAAGCCATCGAGGATATGCTTTTGAATATCCTCAAAATCCTTCATGGGAAGTTTGGTGACCCTGGTAGAAATATAGGCTTCACATAAGATGCCGGATGCCACAGCATACCCATGGCTCAGTTCTTTTCCATGGCTGAAATATAAGGCTTCCAGTGCATGGCCGATGCTGTGACCAAAGTTCAGGCATTGCCGCTCTGCACGGTCGAGGAAATCCTTTTGCGTCACGCCCTGTTTCAGGCTGGCTGCCATTCTGATAACTTCATCATCAATGAAATCCAGGGAATCTATTTTCATCAGTTGCTGAAAAAGCGATTTATTGAATACCAGGGCAGTCTTAACAAGTTCCGCATAACCGGAGCGTTTTTCCTCATCCGGCAGCGTATCCAGGAAAGGGGGATATATGATGACTGCTTCAGCATGCCTGAATGAACCTACCTGGTTTTTTATTTTGCTCAGGTTGATGGCAGTTTTACCACCTATGGCAGCATCCACCATGCCAAGCAGGCTGGTTGGGATATTTACGAAAGGGATTCCCCGCTTGTATGTCGAGGCGGCAAAGCCTCCGATATCGGTGATCATGCCACCGCCGAGGTTGATAAGTATATTGCTGCGGTCGACACCATGGAATTGCATCTTGCTCCAGATATGGTGCAGGCTTGTGATGTTCTTTTCCTCGTCTCCGGCATCGATGATGATAAGCTGATCATCATTAATTTCCGGCAGGTAGCTTTTAATGATGGGTAAACAATAGCTGGCGGTATTCGTGTCGCAAAGTATGAGGTTCTTTTCCGTCTCACCTATGTACTTGTGGACGAGCTGTTCGAGTTCGACTGGGCCGGCAAAAATAATATTGTCTGAAGCTTGCATCCGGATAGGGATTACATGGCTGAGATCAGCAGTTCGATATCCCTGAAGGGAAGGTCGAAGTACTCACTGATATATTTATTCGTTATGGCTCCGTTGAAAATATACACACCCTTACTGATGGGGTAGTCTGTTTTCAGGAGCTGGCTCAGCCCGCCTGCTTTTCCGATCTTCATGAGCATCGGAGTAAAGAAGTTGCTCAACGCATGGGATGCCGTAAAGGGTACACTGGCGGCAATGTTCGGAACGCAATAATGGGTTACGTCGTACTCCTTAAATACCGGTTCCTTGTGGTTCGTAACCCGGGACGATTCAAAACATCCACCCTGGTCTATGCTTACATCGATGATCACCGAACCCGACTTCATGCGCTTTACCATATCCTTGCTGATAATGCATGGTGTTTTTCCTTCCGCGGAGCGGATGGCCCCAATGACAATATCGGCGGTGGCGAGTGCTTCTCTTAGTACCCTGGGCTGCAATATCGATGTGTAGATACGGTTGTTGAGATGCTTTTGTATTCTTCTGAGCTTGGAGATGGAGCCATCGAAAACTTTTACCAGTGCTCCCATGCCGAGGGCGATACGTGCGGCACTTTCCCCAACAGTTCCTGCTCCCAGTATGACCACCTCTGTGGGTGCGATCCCCGGGAAACCACCCAGCATCACGCCACGCCCATATTCGGGGTGGCTGAGGTAGCGGGCACCAATCACGATAGAGGTATTTCCTACGATCTCGCTCATAGAACGTACTACAGGATACGAGCCTTCCTTGTCGCGGATGAGCTCAAAAGCGAGTGCGGTCAGCTTTTTACTGCTGATATTTTTAAAATAACTTTTATCCCTGCCATTTACATTCAGGGCTGAGATGAGGGCATTGCCCGGAGAGCATAATTGGATCTCTTCATTCGTGGGAGGGGCGACCTTAAGCACAATACGCGCCTTAAATACCTCATCAGGGCTGTAAACGATCTCTGCACCGGCTTCGCTATAATCATGGTCGCTAAAGTGGGCAGCTTCTCCTGCTCCTGCTTCTATCATCACCTTGTGCCCGTGACCGCATAGAAAGGCAACGGACTCCGGTGTTAAGGGGATGCGGTTTTCCTGAGAGGTGGTCTCTTTCGGTATACCGATGATAAGGTTCTTCCTGCTCTGGATTACCTCCAGCATCTCTTCCTTCGGAAGCAAATGTTCCGCGGCCGAGAAGTTTGAGAACCCCTGGTTTCCATTTTCCATTATATCAGCTTTTTACAAGGATCTCCCTCTTTCTGTCCTCCCTCTCCCTGATCTTTATGTATACGTACTCCTCAGGTAAAAGTTCGGTGATCAATTCAGGCCATTCCACAAATACATAATGCCCGCTGAAAAAGTATGTTTCATAGCCGATATCCATGACCTCTTCAATCTTTTTGATCCGGTAAACATCGAAATGATACACAGGACCGGCACGTTCCGTCTGGTATTCATTAATAAGTGCAAAAGTTGGGCTGGTGACCTTGTCGAGCGTGCCAAGGGCCTTGCACAAGCTTTTTATCAGCGTTGTCTTACCGCTTCCCATTTCCCCGTAGAGGGCAAAGAGGACCGGCTCAGGATACCTGTCAAGGATATCAACGGCTATTTCATCGAGTTGGTCAAGACTGTCGCAGATATAAAGCTTCTCCATACACTAGGCTTTAGGACTTAAAGTGATGATCGGGATGAGCATTTCCTCCAGCGAGATCCCTCCATGTTGGAAGGTATTTCGGTAATACTTCACATAGTAATTGTAATTATTGGGATAAGCAAAGAAGTCATTATTCTTGCAAAATACATATGAAGTGCTCACATTGGTCTTTGGCATAAATATATCGCCGGGGTTCCTGACATCGAACACTTCCTTGGCCTCATAATTAAGGTTCCTGCCCGATTTGTAGCGCAGGTTTGTGGTAGTATTCCTGTCGCCAACGATCTTCACAGGATCCTCGACCTTTACTGAGCCATGATCGGTGGTAATGATAACGGGAAGCTTTTTCTCTGACAGTTGCTTGATGATGTCGAGCAAGGATGAATGCTCGAACCATGACAACATCAGGGAGCGGTAGGCTGCCTCATCATCTGCCAGTTCACGAATGATCTCCATCTCTGTACGGGCATGCGAGAGCATGTCAACGAAATTGTATACGATCACATTCAGGTCGTTCTGGTAGAGGTTGGAAAGGTTATCGGAAAGACGCTTTCCGGCATCAAGGTTCAATACCTTGTTATAACCATGCTTGATGTTCTTACCAAGGCGTTTTAGCTGCTCACCCAATAGTTCGCTCTCATACTGGTTTTTGCTTCCTTCAGCTTCTTCCGGGGTCCAGTAATGAGGGAAGCGTTTCTCGATCTCCGATGGCATAAGTCCGGAGAAGATGGCATTTCTTGCATATTGCGTGGTCGTAGGAAGGATGCTGTAATAGATCTCATCCTGCTCGACCCTGTAAAACTCTTCTATTTTGGGCTGTATGGCTTTCCACTGATCATAGCGGAGGTTGTCGATAACAAGAACAAAAAGAGGCGTTCCCGGCTTGATTTCCGGAAATACTTTGTCTTTGAAAAGGTTGGCCGACATCACGGGCCTGTCATCACTTTGCCCGCTGACCCAGTCACAATAGTTTCTTTCAACAAACTTCGAAAACACAGAGTTGGCTTCATTCTTTTGCATGTTGAGGATGTCGATCACATTAGGGTCGGTGGTCTTTTCAAGCTCGAGCTCCCATCGCACAATACGCTTATACATTTCAATCCATTCTTCGTGGTTCAGACCCATGGAGAGGTCCATCCCAATTGTCCTGAACTCCTGCTGATAGGCCATGGTGGTCTTTTCGCTGATCAGCTTTTTGTTCTCCAGGTTCTTCTTGAGTGAAAGGAGGATCTGGTTTGGATTCACGGGTTTGATGAGGTAATCGGAAATGTTGGATCCGATGGCATCCTCCATGATAGATTCTTCCTCACTCTTGGTGATCATCACCACCGGGAGGTTGGGGTAAATAGTTTTGATTTCCGCCAGGGTTTCAATGCCGGACATACCGGGCATGTGCTCGTCGAGAAATACGATGTCGAACGGACGGGTACGGATAATATCCATGGCGTCGTCGCCATTGTTGGTTGTTACCACTTCATAGCCCTTTTGTTCGAGGAAGAGAATATGTGGTTTTAGCAGGTCTATCTCGTCATCTGCCCATAAAATACTGATGTTTTCCATATATGTTGTTTTGTTAGGCCCGGTAAGGGTGCTGTCCGGAAGGTCATTCAAAAAAAAGTCGTAATATTGAAATGTATTTTTTTTAGAATTATTGTACAGGGAAGCAATTCCTTTTACAAAAATACGACATCGGTGCGGCATTCCTCCTTCAACGGCAGAAAAATCTTCAATGATCCTGTATACGGCTTCATCACCGTGAACAATCAGCTTGTTTTCGACCTGATCGAACATCCGTGGTTTCAACGCCTTCGCAGGATCAGGCAGTTAGGGATGACCGATATGGTATATCCCGGAGCGCTGCATACCCGCTTTCATCATTCAATGGGCGCTTTTCACCTCATGAACCAGGCCGTCCATGCCCTGAAAATAAAAGGTGTTGAGATCAGTGACCAGGAATCCCTTGATGTGAGCATAGCTATACTGCTGCACGACATCGGTCATGGCCCTTTCTCACACGCACTCGAGCATTCCATTATGGAAAATATCGACCATGAGCTGGTCTCTCGATTCTATATGGATAAGCTGAACGAGCAGTTCGATGGGCAACTGTCGGGTGCTATCAGGATCTTTCAGAACACTCATGAGAGGAGGTTTCTGCACCAGCTGGTCTCCAGCCAGCTTGATATGGACAGGCTGGATTACCTCAAGCGCGACAGCTTTTATACAGGCGTATCGGAAGGCATCGTAAGCGTGGAGCGCATCATCAAGATGCTCTACGTGATTGATGATCTGCTTGTAGTTGAGGAGAAGGGGATCTATTCCATCGAGAAGTTTATCATTGCGCGCAGGCTGATGTACTGGCAGGTGTACCTGCATAAGACGGTACTGGCTGCAGAGAATATGCTTATTAAAATATTGAGGCGTGCCAAGGAGCTTAGCCTGGCAGGGGAGGACATTCATTCCAGTCCTGTACTGTCATATTTCCTGAACGCACAGATCGGGAAGAACGAGCTGCTTCATGATCCTGAGGTGATCAGGCATTTTTCCGATCTCGACGATTATGATATTTATGCTTCTATCAAAGTATGGGCCCGATCCAGCGACCCTATACTGTCCCGCTTGTGCAATATGCTCATCAACAGGCAGCTGTTCAGCACCGACCTGCAATCGGAAGCCTTTCCGGCAGAAAAGATAGCAGGCCTGAAGCAGGAGATTGCGAAAAAATATGGTATGACTGCTGAGGAAGCAGCGTACTTCATAATCTCGGATACTTCTGAGAATCATGCATACCATCCAAAGAGTGATAAGATCAATATATACTTCAAATCAGGGGAGGTAAAGGATATCGCAGAGGCCTCCGATCAGCTGAATATATCCGTCCTGCACAAGACGGTGCTCAAGCACTTTTTATGCTACCCCAAAGAGTTCAGGGATTGTTTATAAATCCTGATAAATATGCAGTTTTCTGCATTTGAAATATTTTTAACATTGTACGACAAGAATAGAAAATATGGAATTCAAAGCACATCAGATAGCGGAGTTAATAGGCGGACAAGTAGAAGGAAATGCTGAAGTCGCTATAAGCCAGGTCGTCAAGATCGATGAAGAAGCACAGGGCGGATTAAGTTTTCTGGCCAATCCCAAATATGAATCCTTTATTTATACTACAGGAGCCGATATTGTGATCGTTGGCAATGAATTTAAACCTGAAAAGGAGATCAAAGCTACCCTTATCAGGGTGGAGGATCCCTATCTGGCCATCGCCTCTTTACTGGAAATGTATAATAAGATGAAGCTGGAAAAATCAGGCATCAGCGAGCTGGCATTCATCGATGAAAGTGCACAGATAGGCGAAGGCGTTTATATAGGAGAGTTTGCCTTTGTCGGGAAAGATGCAGTCCTTGGCGATGGGGTTAAACTG
>QMPN01000009.1 GCA_003648575.1 Bacteroidota bacterium | reverse complement strand
CTATTTATCTCCAGCCCCTGCCCAAAAGCAGGGGCTTTTTTTATAGCATTTTTCAGAGTTCAGAATTCCATATTTCCCAGGCTTTTTCTGCCTGTGCCTGCAACATGATAAGCCCGTTACCGCAAGCGGCTTTCCGTTGCTTTGCTTTTATCAGGAAGGGTGTTTCCGGTGGGTTATAGATCAAATCAAATAAGAGGTGGGCGGAGGACAAATGCTTATAGGGAATTTCAGGGTATTCATCCATGTACATGCCCATCCCCAGGGGGGTGGTATTAATGATCAGTTTGTGTGAATGTATATGCTTTGCAGTAAGACCTGAATAAGTGATCTTTCCCTTCCCTGCTTGCCGTGAGACAACACTAAAAGCAATGTCCAGTTTCCTCAGTGCATATGCCACGGCACGGGCAGCACCACCGCTGCCCAGAATGAGCGCATCCGGCTTTTTTGAACCGACCATGCGCAGGAGGGCAGTGGCAAAGCCATCCACATCCGTGTTATAGCCTTTGATATGCCTTTTTCCGCTATCCAGGGTAATCTCCAGGGTGTTCACAGCCCTGATCTTCCGGGCTACATCATCAAGCTCATCGCAGTATTGGATGACATCGGTTTTGAATGGACTGGTCACGCTTAATCCTTTCAGACTGGGATAGGTATCGAGAAGAGGTATCAGCCCATGGATGTCTTGCAGGAGGAATCGCTCATAGCGGGCATCGATATCCTCAAGCATGAATTTATCGGTGAAGTATTTCTCCGACAGGGAATGGGAGACCGGGTTGCCGATCAGTCCGTAATGATCCATCAGGCTTTCTTTTTGGCCAGCAGTTCGGTGACCCATATACTGATGATGCCCAAAAGTATACATGTAATGGCGATCCAGAAATCAGTGCCAAGTTGATCCGGCAGGTAACGGGAGTAATGTGTGATCACCTTTTCTCCATCTTTCATGATCAATTCCCCGCCTGTATTTGTGAGGTATTCTTCTTTTTGCCAGGGCCATAAGATACCAACTGATCCCAGGATAAAGCCTGTCAGAATTGAGATGGTCTCATCCCGGAAGCGTTTAAATACCCAGGACAGGATGTGTGCGAATGCTACCAATCCAACGGCAGCCCCAATAATCACGGGCAGAAGGACGCCAAAATCACGCTCGTTAATGGCATCAATGGCCACCAGGCGGTAGTTACCCATTATAAAGAGGATGAAGGAACCTGATAGCCCGGGAAGGATCATACTGCATATGGCGGCTACGCCGCAAATCATCAGGTAAAAGAAATTATCGTTCTCCTGGCCTTTGCTCAGGAATGAGATGAGGATAGCAATGGCGGTACCAATGATGAAGGTAACCACCACCGCAGGCGTGACCTTACTGATTCTTCTTCCTACAAAAAACACGGATGCCAGCACCAATCCAAAGAAAAATGCCCAGATATATACCGGGTATTCCCTGAATAAATAGTCGAATAGCCGGGCCAGGCTCACTATGGCAATAAATATACCTGTTGCGATGGCCAGCAGGAAATACAGGTCGGTATAGCGGGCAAATTCACCAAATTTTCCTTTCAACAAAAGCCTGACCGCTTTCAGATCGAAAGATTTTATGGCATTGATCAGCCGTTCGAAGATCTCTGTGATCAGGGCAATTGTCCCTCCCGAAACTCCGGGAATCACATTGGCTGCCCCCATTGCCATGCCCTTCAGCATCAGGAATATGTAAAACTTGATTTTTTGCATTGTCAAATATCTAAAACGTATACGTAAACTGCCTTCTGCCTTCTGCCTTCTGCCTTCTGCCTTCTGCCTTCTGCCTACTGCCTACTCTCTACCGCCTACTTCCTCTTATCCACCTTATGCATCTCTATCATGCTTACAATTTGGGTGTCTTCCTTCAGGAGCGGCATATATTCGAATATCTCGGTATGTTTAGCGAAGTCGATACTTAAGGCATTTTCTATAGTGGCATAGGCTTCTTTCGTCTTTCCCTGTTTTATCAGGTACACCGCCTTACGGTACATTATAGATGCATTTCTCGGATCAGCTTCAATGCCTTTGTTAAGTAGAGCAATACCTTCATCAAGGATGCCTTCCCTGGTATAGAGTTCAGCATAATCTACCCACACATCAGGATTAAGCGGATCCAGCTCACATACCTTCCCGTAAGAGAGCTTGGCTTTGTCGTGAAAGCCTGCCTTTACCTGTGTGTCACCCAGAATGTACCAGTATTCAGGGTTGATATCTTCAAGTTTAATGGCCTTCTCCATAAACTCGATGCCTTCCATGGTATTTCCGAGCTCGTCTTTGGCGATACCTGCTCCCATCCAGGCTTCCGAGAGTTTGTCGTCCACATCAATAGCTTGCTGGTACTCTTTCAGCGCTTGCTCGTACTTTTTCATCTTTTCATAGCACTCGCCGATATAATAGTATGTCATCGCCTCGGGCTCTTCATGCTCAAAGGTTTCCCGATATACCCTGATGGCTGCCTGGTAGTGATCGAGATTGGCAAGGGAGTTGGCTTTATTAAAGTAAGCAGATGAGAAACCGGGCTCGATAGCGATGGAAAAATCATAGGCTTCAACAGCCTTCTCATAGAGGTCCAGCTGGTTGTAGGCAATCCCCAGATTAAACCATGCAGTTTTAGAATATGGATAGCTGCTAAGGAACAGGTCGAAAAAATCAACCGCTTCCTCCAGCCTGTTGTCAATCTCAAAACAAAATGAGAGTTCATAGATGGCCGCATCGTGCATGGGATTGATCCTCAATACCTTTTTCAGGTATTTGATGGCCATGGCATAGTCGCCCATGTTCTCGTATTCGAAAGCGATGCTGATATATATATCGTCGGGGTCCTCACCGGCTAAAAGGGCCTTTTCATACTCCCGTACGGACTCTTTATATTGTTTTTGAAAACTGTAAAGTGAGGCTTTGGTATAAAAAATCTCTGTATTGGCGGGCTCTATCTCTTCCAGGTCGCTGAGGAGCTTGAGGGCCCTTTTATATTTACCCTGAAGCATCAGCAGCCTGGCCCTTTTCAGATGAACCATGGTGTTACCAGGATACTGTTCCATAGCGTAATGTACGGCAGTCTTGAGCATGCTAACCTCATTGCGTTCAAAGTAGTGGTCGATGATGGCCTCAAACTGATCGACATCGAAGAAATAAGTTTCTTCTTTTTCGACCATTTCCTCAAAACGCTCAATGAGCTCGTCTACATTGTATGGCTGAAATTCTTCTGTCATGGATTGCCTTATAATTCTGCTTATTCTAACGCGACAAAAATACGGATTTTTTTCATCCCGCATAGCTGTATAATTGAAGGTGCACTCTTCTGATCACTGACTTCTGTCTTCTTTCCATATCTTTGTCGGAAACAATCGTGAAATTTATGACTCTCATCAAATCCATATCGGGTATTCGTGGCACCATCGGGGGTGCCCCCGGCCAGGGCCTCACACCCATTGATATTGTGAAGTTTGTGTCGGCTTTTGCCACTTTTATCGCTGAAGCTGAGCATACAGAAAAGCAAAAATTTATAGTTGGAAGAGATGCCCGCACATCCGGAGATATGGTAAACAAACTCGTTTGTGGCACACTGATGGGAATGGGGGTGGATGTGCTGGATGTTGGCCTGTCGACGACACCAACGGTTGAGATGAAAGTCGTTTCGGAAAAGGCCCAGGGAGGGATCATCCTCACCGCCAGTCACAACCCGGGGCAGTGGAATGCGCTGAAGCTTTTAAACAGCAAAGGGGAATTTATATCTGCAGATGATGGGGCTTATGTACTAGAAATCGCTGAAACCAATGCCATCGATTACCCGGAGGTAGAAAATCTGGGGAATTATGCTGAAGATGAAAGGGCCATTCAGGAGCATATCGATGCTATCCTGGACCTGCCTATGGTAGATGTTGAAATGATCAGCAAAAGGAGTTTTCATGTGGTATTAGATTGTGTCAATTCTACCGGAGGGATTGCCCTCCCACCTTTGCTCAAGGCCCTGGGCGTAAAGCAAATAACAGAGCTATATTGCGAGCCAACAGGCCACTTTCCACATAATCCGGAACCTCTTCCTGAAAACCTGAAGGATATTGCTGAAACGGTAAAAGAAGAAGGTGCCGACCTGGGTTTTGTTGTTGATCCTGATGTGGACCGTCTTGCTATCCTGACTGAGAAAGGCGATATGTTCGGAGAAGAATATACCCTGGTTGCTGTGGCAGATTATATCCTCAATGCCAGGCCCGGAAATACGGTTTCCAACCTTTCATCGACAGCTGCTTTGAAAGATGTTACGGAACAGGCAGGAGGGAAGTATTTTGCCTCTGCCGTGGGCGAAGTGAATGTCGTAAACCTGATGAAAGAGGTGGATGCGGTGATCGGAGGAGAAGGAAACGGTGGAGTAATCTATCCGGAATTGCACTATGGAAGGGATGCACTTGTCGGTATCGCATTATTCCTGACATACCTGGCGAAGAAAGATGTTTCCTGTTCTGCTTTACGTGCATCATACCCTGATTACTTCATTTCTAAAAATAAGATTGAACTCAAACCGGAGATCGATGTGGATGCAGTCATCGAGGCTGTCGGGAAGGCATACTCGCAGCACGAATGCATCACAGTTGATGGATTGAAAATCATTTTCGATGATTCATGGGTACATCTTCGAAAGTCAAATACAGAACCCATCATAAGGATCTATGCTGAAAGTGCTTCCGCTAAATTGGCAGATCAACTGGCTCATGAAGTTATTAACAAAATACAAACCCTGACTTAAGCTGCCCCGGAATTTTAGTAATTTGGTCATAATTAATCATCAAGCATGGCCAACGGCAGACCCAAAAAAAGGAAGAAGGTCAGATATAGCGAGGTTCGTATCCGCCTGTCATATCGACAAAAACGCTCCCTGATCAACTACTGCCACGCCCGCAAAACTACACCGAACAAGCTCATAAAGAAAATGATCAGGAAGTACATCAGTAATTTCGCTGATGACGTGCCTGAGGAATATTATGCTACTGAAAACCAGCTGGATCTGTTTGGTGAAGGTTTCGAGGATGAGTTTGAGGATACAATCTATCATGAAGAGGAAGAAGAGGTGGAGGAAGACCGGGGACTGAAGAACGAAGACCGAGGATCGAAGACCGAAGATCGAGTATCAAGTATCGAGTATCGAGTATCGAATGACAACATGACTGCTAAAGATATTGAAGAGGGGGATGATACGGATGATAATAAAAATGAAGAAGACGAACCCCTGACTTTATTTTAATCCGCTTTCATAGGGCATACGGTTCATGATCGACCTTCCAAGAGTAACTTCATCAGCGTATTCAAGTTCGTCGCCAACGGAAATCCCTCTTGCAATCGTGCTCACTGAAATGTTGTGCTCGCTGATTTTTTTAAAGATATAATAGCTGGTGGTATCCCCTTCGATGGTGCTGGAAAGTGCGAAGATAATCTCACGAACTTCACTCTCTCTAACACGTTGTATTAAGGGATCGATGTTGAGGTCATTGGGTCCGATGCCATCGATAGGGGAGATGATCCCGTTTAAAACATGGTAAACCCCGCCAAACTGTGCCGTTTTCTCTATTGCCAGGATGTCCCGTATGTCAGAAACTACACAAACCATTCCATGATCCCTTTTGGGGTTCTCACAGATCTGGCACACCTCACCGTCGGAGAGATTATTGCATACTTTGCAATAGTTGATATTGTCTTTCATATCTGTGATGGCTTCCGTTAGCCTTTCTACGGTAACATCTTCTTGCTTAAGCAGGTGCAGGGCCAGCCGTAAAGCAGTTTTTCTGCCGATTCCGGGCAGTCGCGACAGCTCATTTACACATTGTTCGAGCAAGCGGGAGGAGTAAGTGTTCACAGATATGTCAGAATTAGTAATTTTGACACAAAAATAAGCAATTTTAACCTTGCTTAAATAAAACGGACCATACAGCGTTAACCTTATAAATTACAGTATGAAAAAAGTCTTTCTCTTTTCATTTCTTACCATTCTGGCCTTTCTGGTTTCCGGTCAGGAGCTGGTGAATAAAGACATCAATAAGGTTGATAAGCATGGACATAGGCAGGGCTATTGGAAAGCTTACGATGTAAATGGTCTGATAAAATTCGAAGGGGAATTCCTTGATAATAAGCCTGTTGGTACTTTTAAGTACTATTATGAAGATGGTAAGATCAAGGCTGTTTCAGAGATAGACGACCAGAGCAGGAGATCGCGAACCAAGGTTTTTCACAACAATGGGCGCATCATGGCTGAAGGTAATTACCTGAACAAGAAAAAGGACAGCACCTGGGTATATTATAGTGATTATGACGGCGTTCTTTTGTCGACGGAGTATTACGAAAACGGATTGCTGGAAGGTACAGTTATCAATTATTTCCCTACGGGCGCCATTGCTGAGGAGATACCCTATAAGGCTGGCCTGAAGCATGGTGAATGGAAACGCTATTTCACCGATGAAAAGCTAAAACTTAAGGCCTCATACGTCGATGATCAGCTGGAGGGCCTGATGATGATCTATTATCAGAAAGGCTTCGTTGAAGTTTCCGGTATGTACGAGCATGGTTTAAAGAATGGCATGTGGATGTATTACGATGAAGGTGGCATATTGACGAAAAAAGAAAGATATATCAGAGGTAACCTGAAGGAGACCATCTTACCGGAAGAACAATAATACAATTCCCCAAATTTAATTGAACACCCTGTCGTAAGCTACAAATCCCTTTGGACTTGACTCTTTTAGTGCCTGACTGGGCTTATGAAAGGCAGTGCTTTCGAAAATAGTTTTTAGTAAGCGGTCACGTTGTTCCGGTGCAGCCAGGTGAGCGATACCAATGGCATGTTCGGTAATATTCAGCCCCCTGGGATTGAAGACCCCATATTCAGTTACGATCACAACCGGGTCAGCTGGGATGGCTGTCGTTGTAATCCCCTCCGGGCATTTGTCCATGATCTTATGGTGTCCTTTATCCGTAGTTGACTTCATCGCAATGATGGGAGTTCCTCCTTCGGAAAGATATGAGCCCCTCAGAAAGTCGGCCTGTCCCCCGATGCCACTGTAGATCTTGCGTGCATCCAGAGAATCGGCCCAGATATTCCCATGCAGGTCGACTCCCATGGCTGAGTTGATGGCAGTCATTTTCGGCTGCGCTGAGATGTACTTCACGTTGTTAGTCTGGTTACAGGGCCTGCTTTGCACAGAACTGTTGAAATGTAACCATTCATAGCCTTCAGCATCTCCGGAAAGAAAAATACTTGAAACGGCAAAGTTATTCCGCAGAAAACGATTATTTACAATGCCCTTATCAACCAGGGTTCTCATGGCATCAGAGAAGAGCTCGGTATAGATGCCCAGGTCCGTTACTCCTTTTTCAATAATAGCCGTTGTTACGGCCTCAGGAACTTCACCAATTCCGTATTGCAGCGTACTCCCGTCTTTAATAAATAACTCAGAGATCAGCTTCCCTATCCTGTTGGCACGCTCATCGGGCTCATGCACCGGGCTCACCGGGAGGGCATAGTCAACCTCCAGAAGATAGTCTATCTCGGAGCCGTGCAGGGTAGTTCCCAGCACAAATGGCATCCTCTTGTTGCATTCTGCTATCACGACCCCATTGTTGGCCCTGGCAGAATCAACAGCCGCCTTCACACCTTCAACAGTGGTGCCGAAGCTGTAGTTTCCTCCATTGTCCGGTCCACTTACCTGAAGAAATACAATGTTTGGCTTGATATTCTGGCTCAATTGCCTCGGTATATCCGACAGGTGCATCAGCTGGTAGGTGGCACGTCCATTGTTCATCGCCTCGCGTGAGTGTTCACCACTGAAGATGATCCTGTGTGTAATCCTTTTGCAAGCTTCTTTGGAAAACAGAGCTGCAATGTCGCCAAGTAATAGAATACTCAACATGTCTACACCGGTAATGGATGTATCACGGGCGATATGGTTCAGCAATATCTGAGGTGTGGCAGCATTTCCTGCTGTGTAGATCACACTCCCCGCTTTGATGACCTGGCTGTTAATGACTTCTTCGACTTTTTTAACGCGCTTCATATTGGGTTTTATGCTTTGACAAGATGAATAACCTCTTTAAAATTGTGTGCAAGTTCGCGCCCTGTTTCGCGTAGTCGTGCTTCCGACTGATGTCCACGACATACCAGGATCACCCGTAGGCCCAGGGCATGGCCCACCTCATGGTCGTGAATGGTGTCGCCTATCATGATCATTTCTCCTCCCCGGCCTTCCAGTTCGGCGATGAGCTTTCGTGCATTGTCTACCTTGCCTGCTGCATAATGATCTTCGATGCCGGATATTTTGCTGAAGTAATGATCGATCTTATGTGACCTGACCAGGTCATTAAGGAATTCGTTTTGCATAGCGGACAGGATCATCTGGGTATATCCTTCTCTCTTAAAGGCCTCAAGTGTTTCTATTGCATCCTCAAAAATACCCGCAGTCTTCACCATCCCGTCGTAATTTTCGATGAATTCAATGGCCGGTATTTCAAATGCTTCCTTTGAGAAATCAAAGCCTGCTTTCGCATAATAATCCCTGACAGGGAAGGTGAATATATCCCTGTATGTGACTTCATTCAGCTCATTCAACTTACGGTCTCTGAGCAGGACATTCATGGCGTCGATGCATACATATGTGTCATCCAGAAGTGTTCCGTTCCAATCCCAGAAAATGGTTTTGTGTTCTTGCATGGGTCAAAAATACAGATAATGGAATACAAAATTGTTTTCTGCATTATATTCCAATGTTGGCAAGGGTATTTTTATAAATCCCAGTAAGGTAAAGACCCCTTTCAGAAATTTCGAGCGGGTACGGATTCGTGTCAGGTCTACGTCAAGGGTGAGGAAATACTGGCTGGTGCGTTGAAACTCGGGTATAGGCTCACCCTCGTATTCTGTTACGTTTTCACTGCCCCCTGTCATACCTTTTGCGCCATAGCCTACAGCAACGTTCAGCCACCTGGGGAATTTCGATTCTTTGTGCAGGAATGCATGAATGTTGCCTGACAGCCAATAGGTTTGTCCGTTATAGTCTTTGAGCACCCTTTCAATACATGTTTCTCCAAGTACATCAGGGCGGTAATGTGCATAATCTGTCGGATGGTAGGAAAACTTTAGCAGGAAGCGTTGTTCTTTCCAGCCCAGCTGCTGGCCAATAAAGAGGCCTGCGCCGGCAACATTGGCCACCATGTCGCTTACAGAGGCTCCCCATTCAGCGGAAAAGCCGTCGAAGATCTCTATTGTAGTCAGGAAGAATAGGCCCATAGAACCTCCAATCCATACGGCATGTCGCTCTTTTACACCGGACCAGCGAAAAGCTTCATAGCTTATCCTGCCTATCCAGTATGAAGTTGTTGCATGGCCAATCTTGTCAACTCCCATCCATTCATTGCCATCGTTGGTAAAGTGAAAGGAAGATTGCGGATAATCCTTATACCAGGCCTGGTACAGGCCAATCATAGTTCCTGTATAAACAGCCGCACCTCCGATGATCAGGAAATTAAGCCTCTTGCGGTTTACAGTAGTGCTGTCGTCCTGACCAATGATGTGCAAGCTAAACAGTGTCAGCAGTATGATGAGGACGAATCTCTGCATCAGTGTTTTCTGTTATCGGTTTTCAATAGCCTTGCGGTATTTGCGGGCATTGCGGTTATGCTGTGTGATGGACCTGGCAAACGCATGGTATCCCGACAGGTCGTCTTTGGCGCAAAAGAAAAGATAATCATGATCTTCTTTGTTCAGCACTGCATCGATAGAAGAAATGGAAGGGATACAGATCGGACCAGGGGGAAGACCGGAATATTTGTATGTATTATATGGTGAATCAATTTCTTTATGGATATTCAGCACGCGGGTAAGACCGAAATCACCTGATGCATATACAAGCGTTGGGTCAGCTTGCAGCAGCCAGTTCCTGTCCAGCCTGTTCATGTATACACCTGCGATAGTAGCCTTTTCATCATTCTTATTGGTTTCTTTGTCAACGATGGAGGCCAGGGTAACTACTTCGGGCCAGCTCATGTCAAGTGATGCGGCTTTTTCGTTCCTGCTCCCTTCCCAGAAAGAGAGGTATTCCCTGTGCATACGGTCCATGAATTGCCTGGCATCAGTATTCCAGTAGAACTCATACGTGTTAGGGACGAACAGGCTGAGAGCCGTTTCGGTATTCAGCCCCATAGAGGCCTGGTATGCAGAATCGTTCAGTAAAGCCATAATTGATACTGAATCGGCTTCTATCTGCTCACTTACTTTTTTTGCCAGCTGTTCTTTGGTCCTGATATTGTTGAAGATGACCATGAGCGGGCTTTGTTCTCCCAGGCGTAGCATATTGATCAGCTTATCATTGCTCATGCCCTCCATTATCATGAAGCGGCCTGGCTTGACAAGCTCAGGATACTTCTTTCTTTCTGCAAGCCACTCGAAAGATGTGCGGTTCAGGATCACACCATTGCTGTACAGTATCTGTTTCACATCCTCGTAATCAGCATCACTGGGAATGTATACAGAAACTGCTTCTCCTTCCGGAGTCCAGACATTGTTTGAAAAAACAAATTGGTACAAGTAATAACCCGAAACTATGGAAGCTATAATCATCAGGAAGAGAAACCAAAGTACAAATTTAACCCATCTCGGACGCTTCTTTTTCCTTACAGTACCATATTTAGAATGATAGTAAGTCATTGAGTGTTATTAGTTTGTGTTGATCAGTTGCAAGATGTATTCGTCCGACCAGGAATTTCCAGACCGAAGCCATTCCTTTTTTACTCCAATTACAGAAAATTGTTTCTTTTTGAACAATTCCAGGCTTGCTTTATTACTTGCTATCACGTTAGAATACAACTGGTGTAAGCGAAGCAGATTAAATGCATAGTCCAGGATGAGATCCAGTGATTCAGCAGCATATCCCTTTCCCCTTTCCGGCTCAATGATCATGATCCCGATGCCGGCACGCAGGTTAACAGGGTCGAAGTCGAAAATATCCACACAGCCTATGGTTTTCACAGGCTCTTCTTTGTGCAGATCGATCATCATTCTGAGCTGCCTGGCGGTGAAAATGTCATCCCCGGCATTCAGAATATATTGTTCAAGTGCAAAGCGGGAAAATGGCGTTATTGTATCACTGAGATGCCAGATATTTGTATCGTTCTCCCATTGATACAGTATGTCGATGTCGTTGGGCTCTAATGCCCTGAGTTGTAAATGTTCCGATCTCATGTCAGATTATATATCTAATTCACCCGAAAAAACGTGCGCTGCAGGCCCTTCGAGATAAATATCTGTAAAATGATCTTCTTTCCTGTTAAAATGAACCTTCAGGAGGCCTCCCATACTCATGACTTTAATGGGTCCTTCAATATGCTTCCTGAGTGACCATGCCAGCGCTCCGGCAGTAACTCCTGTTCCGCATGATAAGGTCTCTGCTTCCACACCTCTTTCATAAGTCCTGATGTTCAAACCCTTGCTGCTTTCTTCTATGAAATTAACGTTGGTGCCACCCGGCGCAAAACGCTCGTCATGCCTGATCCTTCGCCCTTCTGTCATAACATCCAGGCTTTGAATCAAGCTGCATTCCTTTACGAGATGAGGTGAGCCGGTGTCCAGAAAAATATCATCCTCATTCCATTGGCCTATCTCTACATCCATCATTTGCAGTCTTACAATACTGATCTTGCCTTCTTCTGAAATGATGCTGGCCTGATGTGTCCCGTCCACTGCCAGAAAGCTGCATTCTTGCTGTATGATACCCAGTTGCCTGGCAAAGGCGGTGATGCACCTGCCCCCGTTTCCGCACATACTCGATTCATGGCCGTCGGCATTGAAATAGCGCATGGAGAAGTCATGATCGTCCGAATTACCCAGTAAAATCAGACCATCGGCGCCGATGCCATACCTTCGATGACAGATTTGTGCTATCGTGTCAGCATCTTCCGGAATGGCATGATGTCTGATGTCGAGCAATACAAAATCATTGCCTGTACCATGATATTTCTCGAAGGGAATCCGCATAATGCTAAAAGGACTTTATTTCCTAACAAATATAGGAATAATTCATGGCATTTGTCCCCTAAATACATTAACAAAAATTAACAGCATCGTGCAGACGAAAGTGCTATATTTAATCGTTGAAATTTAACAGCTTTATTTTTTAAAGATTTATATTAATCACACATATAATTTTATCATGAAAAAGTTTTTAAGCTTTCTGATCGTTTTTCTGCTCGGTGGCTTGCTTTTTTATGCAATCACCATATATTTTCCGGGTAATGAAGCACTTGTATTCCAGGGTAAGCCTGATCAGGCTCCCACTCATCAGGCTGGTTTATACGGTCCTGCACCGGTAAACGGGCCCGACTTTACTGAAGCAGCAAGTAAATCTGTGGATGCTGTCGTGCATATCAGGTCTCAGTTCAGGACAAAAAGCCAGGGCTATGATGACTTTTTTGGTGCTCTCAGGGAATATCTCGGTTATGAGCGTAAGCCTGAAAGGTCATACCCAATTTCCGGCTGGGGCTCAGGGGTGATACTATCTTCTGATGGCTATATAGCAACCAACAATCACGTGGTGGATGGTGCTGAACTTGTTGAAGTGATACTGAACGATAAGCGGGTTTATGAAGGAAAGGTGGTCGGGCTGGATCCGAGTACCGACCTGGCATTGCTGAAAATTGATATCGACGGGCTACCTCATATCAAATATGGAAACTCCGACCTGGTCAGGGTAGGGGAATGGGTTCTGGCAGTTGGGAACCCCTTTAACCTGACCTCGACGGTAACAGCAGGTATTGTAAGTGCTAAAGCTCGTGACATAAACATCCTGGGTAGCCAGGGGGCTATTGAGTCCTTCATACAAACAGATGCCGCTGTGAACAAGGGAAACAGCGGAGGTGCCCTGGTCAATATCCATGGAGAATTGATTGGAATTAATGCTGCCATTGCATCCAATACAGGATACTTTCAGGGCTATTCATTTGCTGTACCTGTTAATATAGTGAAGAAAGTGATGGGTGACCTGAAAGAATATGGAGAGGTGCAACGCGCATATATTGGAGTGATCATCAGGGAGATCAATCAGGATTTTGCTGATAATCTCGGGCTCGATGAGATCCGTGGCGTGTATGTGGATGGCCTGGTTGAAGATGGTGGTGCCATGGATGCAGGCATAGAGATCGGGGATGTTATTACTGAGGTTGACGGCACGGATGTAAACAGCCTGGCACAGTTGCTCGAGATCGTTGGACAGCATAGCCCGGGACAGGAACTGGATGTAAAAGTTTTAAGGGACGGGTCTGTCGATTTCTTTGTTGTTGAGCTCCGGGCACAAGATGGAGGTACTGCTGTTGTTCGCAGACTTGATGAGTTCTATAGTGAACGCATGGGAGCCAGCCTTAGCCCACTGACAAAAGAGGAAAAGGACTCCCAGGGCCTTCGTTCAGGATTAAAGGTCGTAAACCTTGATGAAGGGCTCCTGAGCAAGGGTGGGATCAGAAAGGGGTTCATCCTGACAGCTGTAAACGGCTATGCGGTAGAATCAAAAACAGAATTAGAATTAGCTTTTCAGAAAAATCCTGATCGCGTAAAGATTTCAGGCATTTATCCCGATGGAATGTCGGTGACTTTTGAATTTGGACTATAATTTAGACTATTTTTAAATAATTAACAATTTATTTACAAAAAAGGCCGTTAAATATTTTTAAAAAGGCCTGCTTTTTTGTACCTTTGCATGTTTCCCAACGAGATGATTACATTAGATTGTCAGGGATTAGAAGATTTGGAGACAGAAGAATATGAGACAACTAAAAATCACAAAATCCATTACCAACCGTGAGACCGCATCACTCGACAAATATTTACAGGACATTGGTAAGGAGGAGTTAATCACCGCCGAGGAAGAAGTAGAACTTGCCAAGAAGATAAAATCCGGGGATCATGAGGCCCTCGAGAAGCTTACTAAAGCTAACCTTCGCTTCGTCGTTTCAGTAGCAAAACAATACCAGAACCAGGGACTCAGCCTGCCCGACCTTATCAATGAAGGCAACCTGGGGCTGATCAAAGCTGCAAAACGCTTCGACGAAACACGCGGTTTCAAATTTATATCATATGCTGTTTGGTGGATACGCCAATCTATACTGCAGGCACTGGCCGAGCAGTCCAGACTGGTCAGGTTACCCCTGAACCAGGTTGGGTCATTAAACAAGATAAAGAAAGCTACCTCCAAGTTGGAGCAGCGTTTCGAAAGGCCCCCTTCTATAGATGAGATCGCAGAGCTGATGGAACTGCCCGAGTATAAGGTAGACAAGGCGATGAAGATCACTACACGCTATGTATCTGTGGATGCTCCGCTGAGCCAGGAAGAGGATACTAAGTTCCTCGACGTCTTTATCAGCGATGATGTGCCGAAGACCGACAGCGATCTGATGCGGCAATCCCTGAACAAAGAAATTCAACGATCATTGGCCACACTCACCGATAAGGAAAGAGATGTGATCAACCTTTATTACGGTATAGGGATGGCACATGGGCTTACGCTTGAGGAGATCGGTGCCAAATTTGACCTCACCCGCGAGCGGGTCAGGCAGATTAAAGAAAAGGCCATCAGACGCTTAAAACATACTTCACGCAGCAAGCTCTTAAAAGCTTACCTCGGCGAATAAGGAAAAAATGTCGATAAAAAAGGGATGGCAATATTGAATTGTTATCCCTTTTTTTATACTTTTGATTCTCAAAGAAATCAGGTGAATCTGATGAGTAAACCTGGTAGTTTCGTATAACCTTCAATAAACAATTTTGATTATGGGATTAGACCGTTTTGAATCATCATTGAAGACCTGGAACGATGATGAAAAAGTTGCATTGGAATTCGTTAGTTTGCTGGGAAAACTTTTTCTCGACAAGAATGTTGAGTTGATCCTCTTCCGCAGCCAGCTTATTGATCGTAGTGCCAGCGTAGTATTATATAAGCATTCCTATGCCATTAATGTTGTCGGGTATAAACTTGATGTCAGCAACTCTCTCTTACTGACACAAGCTATTGCAAATACCGACATTTCATATGCCAGGCTGGATATTGGGAAACTGAACCAGGAATGGACCGAAGAAAAAGATAATTATGCCGATGCCGGGGCTTTTATTGCTGACAAGCTGAAAGATTGTATTGGGAAAGAACCCGCCTTTAGTCAGCCACGTGATGTGGTCTTGTTCGGGTTTGGAAGGATTGGCCGACTGCTACTCAGGGAACTGATTATACAGGGAAACGGAAGCCAGCTGAGAGTACGCGCCGTAGTCACAAGGAAAGTGACCGACGAAGATATTATGAAGCGCGCTTCACTGATCAGGCATGATTCTATACACGGACCATTTCGTGGAAATGTGATAGAAGACCTGGAAAACAAATGTATCAACGTGAACGGCAATGTTGTAAAAATGATGGAAGGCAGTGCACCGGAGGATATCGATTATGAGGCCGAAGGGATCTATAATGCACTCCTTATTGACAATACAGGTATTTTTAAAGATCGCGATGGACTTGGCAGACACCTGAAATCAAAAGGGATCAGCCAGGTAATCTTCACTGCTCCTGCAAAAGGCGACATTCCAAACATCGTATACGGTATCAACCATAAGTCACTCGATATCGTGAATGAAAATATCTTTTCAGCAGCAAGCTGTACCACAAATGCCATCGTTCCTTCCCTATATGTGCTGGAAAACAAATTCGGCATTGAAAAGGGGCATATTGAGTCGATACATGCTTTTACTAACGACCAGAACCTGACCGATAACTACCATAAGAAACCCAGAAGGGGACGCTCAGCGCCTATGAACATGGTGATTACCTCAACCGGTGCCGGAGGAGCAGCAGCAAAAGCAATTCCTGCACTGAAAGGGAAGTTGACCGCCAATGCAGTGAGGGTTCCCATACCCAATGTTTCGCTGGCAATAATTTCTCTTTCACTGAAGAATGAAACATCCAAGGATGAAGTGGATGCCGTTATGAAAGATGCTGCACTGTATGGCAACCTGGTTGAACAGATCAGGTATTCGGCTTCAGATGAGTCTGTATCGACCGACTTTATCGGTGATCCCGTTGCCGGGATCTATGATGCACCATCCACGCAGGTATCGGCCGATGGAAAGAATTTGGTGATATATCTCTGGTATGATAATGAATTTGGATATACGATCCAGGTGATTCGTCTTGCCAAGCATGTTGCCGGCGTGAAACGCTTCAGGTATTATTAACAGAACATACCGCTAATCAATATATCATGTCTGACACTAAATACATTTTTGTTACAGGAGGTGTGACATCATCATTGGGGAAGGGGATTATCACAGCCTCTATCGCCAAGTTGTTGCAGGCCCGGGGCTTCTCAACCACCACTCAGAAGATCGATCCCTACATCAATGTGGATCCGGGAACCATGAACCCTTATGAACATGGCGAATGCTATGTAACTGAGGATGGTGCTGAAACTGATCTCGACCTTGGCCATTACGAACGTTTCTCCAATGTGCATACATCCCAGGCTAATAATGTGACCACCGGCCGTATTTACCAAACGGTGATCAATAAGGAAAGACATGGCGATTACCTTGGGAAAACGGTACAGGTGATCCCGCACATTACCGATGAGATCAAACGCTCATTCAAAGTGCTTGGAGATACCGGGGATTATGATTTTGTGATAACAGAAGTGGGTGGCACAGTGGGTGATATTGAATCATTGCCCTATGTGGAGGCCATCAGGCAGATGCGTTTCGAACTGGGTAATAGCTGTGTGGTGGTTCACCTTACCTTGATCCCTTATCTGGCTGCAGCAGAAGAGCTGAAAACCAAGCCGACGCAACATTCGGTAAAGACAATGCTGGAAGCAGGAGTACAACCAGATATTATTGTTTGCCGTACCGAGAAACATATTGGCGAAAACATCCGCCAGAAGATATCACTGTTCTGTAATGTTCCAATCTCATCCGTAAAGGAATCTATAGATGCTGAAAGCATATATGATGTTCCCCTGCTGATGAGGGATGAGAAACTGGATGAGGAGATACTGAAGAAGACAGATATGCCATTAGCCAATTTCCCTGACCTTACCAACTGGGAGCGTTTTCTCAAGAAACTGAAAAATCCAAAAGGTGAAGTTCATATTGGCTTGATCGGTAAGTATGTTGAGTTGAAAGACGCATATAAGTCTATCCTGGAGTCGTTTATCCATGCAGGGGCAGAAAATGAATACCGCGTGAAGGTCAAGAGCATACATTCAGAAACTATTACGGATGTAAATGCCGGTGAAATACTTGATGGACTGAGCGGTATCCTTGTAGCACCTGGATTTGGTGAGCGCGGGATAGAAGGGAAAATATCTGCCATTCGATGGGCCAGGGAAAGCAAAGTGCCATTCTTCGGCATCTGCCTGGGCATGCAATGTGCGGTGGTTGAGTTCGGACGAAACGTATTGGACTTCGATAATGCCCATTCTACTGAGTTCAACCCGGGAACAGACTATCCGGTCATAGACCTGATGGAAGAACAGAAAAAGATAGATAACAAGGGTGGTACCATGAGACTTGGTGCATATCCCTGTCGTATCAACAAAGAGAGCAAGGCATATCAGATCTATAATGAGACCGATATCAGCGAGCGCCATCGCCATCGCTTCGAGTTCAACAATAAGTACCTCAAGGAATATCAGGATAATGGTATGATGCCGGTAGGGATCAATCCCAATGAAAACCTGGTGGAAATGGTAGAGATCACGGACCATCCATGGTTTCTGGGTGTTCAGTTCCATCCCGAGTATAAGAGCACGGTTGCCAGGCCGCATCCCCTCTTTGTGAGCTTTGTGGAAGCCTGCATAAAACACAGCCTTTCTTAATTGCTGATAACAACGCATAAGGGCAAATGCTGTATATTTGCCGGACTATATTATTAAAAAAGAATACATGAACAGGAATACGATTATAGGGCTGGTATTGATCTTCGCGATCTTCATTGGATGGAGCTATTGGATGCAGCCCTCGGAGGAGGAACTGGAAGCACAGAAGCAGGAGCAGCTTGCGGAGCAGAAAAAACAGCAGACCAATGATTCCATAAGGGAAGTGAGCAGGGTCGAACAGCAAGCACTGGCAGAAGAGCGGAAAGCAATCGAGCAAGTAGAAGTCGCCCCAATTGACGGCTCTTCGGCATATCAGCAGATGCTTCTGAAGTATGGTGCTTTTGCTCATTCCGGAGAAGGGACTGATGATTTTATCACGGTTGAGAATGATGTGATGAAGATCACGTTTGCAACTAAGGGTGGACGCGTTCTGGCAGTAGAACTTAAGGAATATAAGACCTACGATTCATTGCCGCTGGTCCTCTTTAATGCCGACTCGGCCAGCTTTGGTTATAGTTTCTATTCACAGGGGGTACACCTGAATACCAACGAACTTTATTTTCAAGCCTTTATTCCTGTTGTCCATGAGGCCGGCGACCGCCACGTGAAAGTAAGCGGGCAGGACTCTACACAGCTGGTCATGCGCCTGTTCGCAGATGCATCAGCCGAAGGCATCAACCCCGATAAGTATTTTGAATATACTTATACCATTTATGGCGATAAGTATATGATGGACTATGACCTGCATCTGAAAGGGATGGGCAATGATATCAGCACGCGCATCCCCGGTTTTCTCGAACTGGAATGGAATACTTTCCTCAGAAAGCAGGAAAAAACTGTTGACAGATTAAGCGGAATCACCATTTACTATCGTGCAAATGATGGCGAAGTAGATTACCTGTCTGAATCGGATGAGGATGAAAAAAGCTTTACCGACAGGCTTGAATGGGTATCGCTGAAGCAGCGATTCTTCTCTACCTCATTGATCATTGATGATGAGTTTTTCGACAATCCCAAACTCGTGCACAGCACAGCCTTGAACCCAATGAGTTCACGCTACCTCAAGACCATGAATGTTACGCTTGATGTGCCGGTGAATGGATTTAACGACAGCCACACAGATTTCAGGTTTTATTTCGGGCCGAATGATTACAATATTTTACGCTCATACAAACTCGACCTTGAGCGTCAGATCCCTCTGGGATGGAGCTTTTTCCTCCTGCAATGGATAAACCGCTTTGTGGTAATCCCTGTATTTACCTGGTTGGGACATTATGGATGGAATTACGGTATCGTGATCCTCCTTCTGACGATCATGCTGAAGATCGTATTGTTCCCTATTGCTTATAAGACCTACCGCTCAACGGCCAAGATGAGGGTTTTGAAACCTGAGATCGACGAGATATCCAAGAAGTTTCCGAAGAAGGAAGATTCAATGAAGAAACAGCAGGCGACCATGGCGCTGTACAAAAAGGCCGGGGTGAACCCCATGGCGGGATGTGTGCCCATGCTCTTGCAGTTTCCGATCCTGATCGCATTGTTCAGGTTTTTCCCTTCTTCAATTGAACTCAGGCAGCAATCATTCCTCTGGGCTAATGACCTTTCCAGCTATGACTCGATTGCTACCCTGCCATTTGAGATACCTTTTTATGGTGACCATGTGAGTCTCTTTACCCTTTTGATGACGGTTTCTACTATCATTTACACCTGGATGAACAACCAGATGATGAGCAGCAGCCAGCAGATGCCGGGTATGAAGACGATGATGTATATGATGCCGATCATGTTCCTGGGGATCTTTAATAATTATGCCTCCGGTTTGAGTTATTATTACTTCCTGGCCAACGTCATCACCTTCGGGCAAATGTTTGTGATCCGCCGTACTATCAATGAGGATAAGATTTATAAAAAACTCCAGGAGAACAAAAAGAAGCCCAAGAAGAAATCAGGCTTCTCGAAGCGCCTGGAAGAAGCATCGAAGAAGTATAACAAGCCTTCCAAGAAGAAATAATCAAAACATAAAAGTGCCCTATGAGGAAAAAACCAAGACTAAGTTTCTGGCAGATATGGAACATGAGTTTCGGGTTCCTCGGTATACAGTTTGGATTTGCCTTACAGAATGCCAATGCATCACGTATCCTGCAAACATTTGGTGCTGATGTTGAAGACCTGAGTTGGTTCTGGCTTGTAGCACCCTTAACGGGGATGATTGTCCAGCCAATTGTTGGATATTTCAGTGATAAAACCTGGAACAGGCTGGGACGACGGCGTCCCTATTTCCTTGCCGGTGCCTTCCTTACATCCACAGCCCTGATCCTGATGCCGAACGCGCCTCATCTGGCCACTTTTATTGCCCCCATGTTCATTGGTGGAGGATTACTCATGATCATGGATGCTTCCATAAATATTTCTATGGAGCCCTTCAGGGCCCTGGTGGCTGATAAGCTCCCGGAGGAGCAGCATACCCTGGGATTTTCCATGCAAACACTGCTCATCGGTATTGGTGCAGTGGTGGGATCCTGGCTGCCATACATCCTGGGGAATTTGCTGGGAATACCTAAGGAAGCTTCTGCCGAAGGACTGATACCGCCTAACGTGACATACTCTTTCTATTTTGGAGCTTTTGTATTAATCGCAGCTATTATCTGGACAGTATCCACCACTAAAGAATATCCTCCCGAGTACTACGAAGAAGATGAACCTGAAGAGAAAGAAGAGAAAAAAGGTTTCCGTATTCCGAAGCAGATGGTACAATTGCTTTTGGTACAATTCTTTTCCTGGTTCGCCCTTTTTTCGATGTGGGTGTATACCACGCCGGCAATAGCCAGGCATTTTTACGGAACTGAAGACCCCTTTTCTCCGGCATATCAGGAAGCCGGCGATTGGGTCGGGATCTTATTTGGGATCTATAATGGGGTGTCTGCTGTGATTGCTTTATCGCTGCCTAAGCTGGCATTGAGGATAGGACGCCGCGCAACACATGCCCTGGCCCTGAGCCTGGGTGGATTGTCTTTCCTGTCATTTTTTATCATACCAAACCCAACAATGCTGATCATCCCCATGATCGGGATAGGGATCGCCTGGGGAAGTATCCTGGCCATGCCTTATGCTATGCTTGCCAATTCCATCCCCCCGAAACAAATGGGAATGTTTATGGGACTGTTTAACATGTCCATCACCATACCACAAATTGTAAACGGTGTTACCGGTGGACTGATCCTGAAATATGTTTTCGGAGGAGATCCTCTCTATTCCATCATGCTGGCAGGTGTGCTTATGATCTTCGGAGCTATAGCCACCATGTTTGTGAGTGATAAATTGGATTTGAAAAAGAGTAGGCAGTAGGCAGTAGGCAGTAGGCAGTAGGCAGTAAGCAGTAGGCAGTAGGCAGTAAGCAGTAGGCAGTAAGCAGTAAGCAGTAGGCAGTAAGCAGTAAGCAGTAAGCAGTAAGAAGGTATTAGCGGCTGATCACTTCATAATCTTTTGTTACCAGCAAATCTGCACTTTCTCTCAGCGCCTGTACCATTTGGTGCTCCTTTTCGAGTACGGCCCATCTATATTCATTTTGAGGTTCTTTTCCGCGCTCAGATTGCGCCTTTTTGGTTTCATGATAGGTGAGCTCAATAAATACCCTCATGTCGGCAGCCTCAGTTTTTATGGCATATAATCCATCAATAATAAGCATATCCACGCTGCCAAAATCTGTTAGGAGTGTGTCGACCTGTTCAGTAACGAGGTCGACACAGGGCATGGCAGCCTCTGCACCATGTTTGAATTCATCGATATTGCGATCGATGGTGCCCCAGTCGTATTCGTCGTATCCTACACATTTTTCAATGCCGTTGTCGATGCGCCATTGCTTGCGCTCAAGTGGAAGTACCCTGTAGTAGTTGTCGATATGCAAAGGTTTGGCAACGATCCCGTGAGCTCGCAAGCCACGTGCTACCACATGAGCCAACTCGGTTTTACCTGAACCCGATTCCCCTGAAATAGCAAGGATAAATTTGTCTTTCTTCTTTTTCAGTATCTCCCGGATGATAGCTTCTCCGGCTTTGTGATGTTTTTCCTGTATGAGTAATACGTCGCCTAGCATATTGTTTAATTTTTATTGTTGTATCAGCACCTCTCCCATCAACAGATCTTTCCTTTTCCCGTTAATTTCTACTACGACGTCACTGTCGGGTATCAGCATTACGCCCTCTTGTGACACTTCACAGCGATAGCTCACGCCTTTGAATACAAAGTTAAAACTAATTTTTCTCCAATGTTCCGGCAGTTCAGGATTGATCCTGACTATATCTCCCAGCAGGTCGAGCCCGGCAAAAGTATTGATGGCTGCGAGTACTGTTCCTGCCATCACACCGGCATGTATGCCTTCTGCAGTTGTACCACCCTGTACATCCTGGTAATCGCTTGTCAGAGCTCCAAGGTAAAGCTCCCAGCTCAGTTTGTGGTCACCTACCATGCCGGCCAGCTTTGCGTGAACGACCCTGCTCAGCGTCGATCCGTGTGAGGTGCGCTGCAGGTAGTAGTTCAGGTTCTTTTTCAGGTAGCCTGCGGGCAGCTTATATCCCAGATTGCCCAAAAGCGTATTTACCACTTCCCGGTCAAGGTTGTAATAGGTCATAAGCATGTCGGCCTGCTTGGCGACCTTGTAATCGTCCGGTGATTTTCCTTCTGCTTTTAGCAGGCGGTCCATGCGGTAGATATTCTTGTATTTGCTTCTGTAGTAATCCCAATCAAGCTCTTCCAGATCAAAATACCCTTCATACTGTGCGATGATGCCATCGTTGGAGATATCCAGGTTCAGCTGTTTTATGACCTTCTCCCAATGGCCGAGTTCCTCCATACTAAAAGCGATCTTATCAAAAAGGGATGCCTTTTTCTGAGTATCCATTTGCTTGAGGATGCCCATTGTTTTTCCAATGACCCATATGCTCATCAGGTTGGAGTAAGCATTATTTTTTAGTCCACCTTTTTCGCTATTCGGATATTTCTCATGGAATTCGTCCGGTCCCATCACCCCGCCGATGCTATACCTGCCGGTCTTTTCATCCTTTTCTGCTTTGCCTGCCCAGAACCGGCTGATCTCAAGCAGCAACTCCGCACCATGCTCGTCCATAAAGGATTTATCGTTTGTGTAATGGCCATACATGATAGTATTATACGCAATTGCAAGGGAAACATGCCGTTGCAAAGAGCTGTGATCTTCGCCCCATTTCCCTGATAAAGGGTTCAGATGTATCACCTGTGTCTCCTCGCGGCCGTCGCTGCCGCTCTGCCATGGGAACATGGCTCCTTTTTCCCCATATTCGGCTGCATATTTTCGTGCTTCATTCAGGCGATTGTATCTGTACATGAGCACCGATCTGGCAGCTTCCGGAAAATGCATAAAATAGAAGGGGAGAATGTAAATCTCGTCCCAGAAAATGTGTCCGCGATATGCTTCTCCGTGTAAGCCCCTGGCCGGGATGCCGGCATCGATGCTTGCATTGTGCGGGGAAATGCTTCCCATCATATGGAAGATATGCACACGAAGCAGCTTCTGTGCCAGGCGGTCGCCTTTCAATTGTATATCGGCTTTTTCCCAAATACTTTTCCATGCAGCAGCGGAAGCTTCCAGCAGGGTCTGGAAATCTGCTGCCTGTTCTGCCCTGGTGATAGCAGTTGCAAGAGCATCCTCCACGCCTTCATCATCTGATCTGTAGATGACGGTAGTCTTTACAAGATCAAAGGATTCATCCTGTTCCACTTCGCAGGAAACAAGTGTCACGGCTTTTCCTTTATCAGTTAAATATTCAAAGTCCACCACAGCATCCTTTCCCTTCTCTGCATCGATGCGTGAGGCCATGGCAATATGGATATCTGATTGTGTTGTTTTTACTTCAACATATTGCAATCTGTTGGCTGTACCTTCTTTGACGGCTGTAATATGCTGCTGATTAAGTGACCGATAGCGTTCCACTCCATCATTGATGTGTGTACCGTTCAACTCAGTCCTTATCTCGATATGGCCCTTGTAGTTGAGTGGTGTTACGCAGTAGCGGAGGATGGCAAGGTGTGGGTCATCCATACTGACAATGCGCCTGCTCCGTATAGAGGTTTCACGGCCTTCTGCATCTCTGACAACAAGCTTCCTGCAATATATTCCAACATCAATATGCAGTCTTCTGCGCATGCTCAGGATCTTCACTTTATCGATATCGAGCCATTCGCCGCCATCAATTCGGAAGCTTAGCTGCGACCAGCTGGTAACATTCACAAAATCTTCATTTTCTATATCCCTGCCCGCTACTTTGGAGGTGAGCCGGTTAAACAGGCCTGCCATATAAGTCCCGGGATAATGATGTTCATCAGCGTTCGATTCTTCGAGCGATCCTCGTGCGCCAAAATATCCATTTCCCAGGGTCAACAGGGTTTCTCTTGTTTTTTCTTTTCCGGGGTCATAGCCATGATATACAAGGTCCCAATTATCTTTTTCAAGTCCCGCAATGAACCATTCTTCAATGCCTTCGATGCCAATCTCAGAAATATCCTCAACTACGATATCAGCACCCCCGACGTATAATTCTTCTGTATTCTCTTCCCTGGCTATCCCCAGTACAAGCCCGAAATTGCCTTTTTTTCCAGCCATAACCCCTGATACAGCATCCTCCACAACAACAGTTCTGTCGTAGGCAACACCCATACGGTCGGCGGCAGTAGTGAAAATATCAGGTTCAGGTTTGCCATTGAGCCCCAGTTCTGCCGACACAACTCCATCGATACGGGTTTCCATCAACTCCAGCAATCCGGCAGTTTCCAGTACCTGCTTACAGTTCTTGCTGGAAGATGCAACCCCAACATGTATTCCCTGTTCTTTCAGGGTATGGATAAGCTCAACCGTTGACGGGTATTCCTTTACACCATCAATTTCAAGGATATTGTTAAATGCAATGTTTTTTCTATTGCCAATACCACAGACTGTTTCTGTTTCAGGGCTGTCAGAAGCATCCCCAAAGGGAAGTTCTATGTTACGTGACTCCAGGAAAGATTGCACGCCTTTATAGCGTGGTTTGCCATCGACAAATGGCAGGTAGTCATCCTGGTGTGAGAATTCAAGGAACAGTTCTCCATGGGCTTCCTCACGCTCACGCAGATAATTGTCGAACATTTGCTTCCAGGCGAGGCTGTGCACCAGGGCCGTTTGGGTGATCACGCCGTCGAGATCAAAAATAACGGCATCGAAAAGTCTGTCTTTCATGATATTTAATTATACAAAAAACCAATAATATCCCCTTGCAGGAATGCTCAGAGATTCATTCTTTTCATTGATATTTACTGTCTGTCCAAGCATATCCTGCTCATAGTTCTTGAGCCTGCTGCTTGGCATTTTAATTTCTTTCTGTGCCTTCGATAGGTTCAACAAAACCAGAATACGGTTACAAGTGTATGTGCGGTAATATCCCATAACATCTTCAAGTATTTCCCCATCAGTTCCTGCGATCTCCAATATATTCAGACTCCCACGCCCGAAGGTGGGGTATTTCTTCCGGGTGTTGATCATGTGGCTAAGCCGCTTGTATACACTGGCAGCATAGGAGCCGGGGTCATTCAGTTCTTTTTCGATCTCTTCCCAATGAAGTTTGCCCCGAACCAGGAAACGGGTATCGTCCTTGCCCGTTAGTTTAATTTGTTCTTGATAATAGCCATGGTCATTGAGTTTCCCGAATTCATCACCATAATATATAACCGGTGTTCCCGGCAGGGAAAGCATCATTGCATAAGCCAGTGCAATTTTCGAAGGATCACGATCCATAAGTTCCGAAAGCCTTGCTGCTACACCCTGTCCCAGGCGGAAGTTCCATTCTGGCTGCTTACAATAATTATCATGGATATACTTTCGGTCTTCTTCAGTCACATATACAAGCTCCAGGCTCAGTTCATCATGGCAGCGGAGAAAGGTAAACCATTGGCTCCCTTCGGGAATGTCAGGGGTAATATCCTTGCTGAGAACCGTCGCCACAGGCTTGCTGCTTTGCATGTGCAGCGCCTTAAACATCTGGGGCATCAAGGGGAAGTGATAGCCTGCATGGCACTCATCACCATCACCAAAGTATTTGATCACCTCATGAGGCTTCTGGCATGCTTCTGCCAGCAGTAGTGTTTCCGGCCTGATATGATCCACCATGGCACGGAAGAACTTAACGATCTTATGCGTCTGGGGCAGGTTCTCACATTCAGTACCTTCTTCTTTCCATAGATAGGGGATGGCATCGGCACGGAAACCATCCACGCCCAGCTTAAGCCAGAAAATGAGATTTTCGGCCATGGCCAGCAACACTTCAGGATTGCGATAGTTCAGATCGGGCTGGAACTCGAAAAAGCGGTGGAAGAAATAATGGTCCCCATCCTTTTCCCAGTTACTTTCACATAAGCCTTCGAATATGATGCGGGCATCTGCATAGCCATGATCATCTTCTGCCCAGATATAATAATTTCGGTATGGATTGTCGATAGACTTCCTTGATTCAAGGAACCAGGGGTGTTCCTCAGAGGTATGGTTGATGGCAATATCGAAGATCACCCGTATACCTTTGCTGTGGGCTTTTTCGAGGAAACGGGCAAAAACTGCAGCTTTTTCTTCATTAGATGCTCCCGGATCAAGTCCAAGCAGATCCGGACGTATGCTTCTGTAATCTTTTATGTCGAAACCGGCATCCTTACCAGGAGAATCCAGAATAGGGAGTAGCCATAAGCAGTTTACACCCAGCTTGCTGAGGTAGTCTAGCTTATCTTCCAGCCCCTGAAAGTCATCATTAAAAAGATCAACATAAAGCGAATATACGATGGCATCTTTATACCATCCCTCTTCATGGGGAGGGT
>QMPN01000008.1 GCA_003648575.1 Bacteroidota bacterium | reverse complement strand
TCATAAGCTTATATTTTAAGTTTAACAATACAATTGAGCTGCGAGCTCGTAAATGACAAAGATAAAGCTGTGGCCTTGATTTTTATTTGTCTGTGTATAATTTCGTGATTTTATGTAAGTTTGACATATGGGCCATCATCACCATGAAATGGAAAATGGCGGGAACCGAAGCCTGTTGCTGGCTACGGTTCTGAATGTCTTTATAACGGTAGTGGAAATCATCGGTGGCATCATGGCCAACAGCCTGGCCCTGCTCTCCGATGCCCTTCATAACCTCAGTGACACCATTGCCATACTCCTGGCATACATTGCAGCAAAGGTTAGCCGACGGAGTTCCAATGAAAGAAAAACCTTCGGCTACAAACGTGTCGAAATACTGGCCGCATTCTTTAATGCCCTTGTACTGATCGGGATATCGGTATTCCTGGTTTATGAAGCCATTTTCAGGTTTTCACATCCTGAACCAGTCAAAGGCCTGTTGATGTTGGTTGTAGCAACGGCCGGACTGATATTCAACCTGCTGGCCGTCTTGCTACTAAAAAAATACTCCGGAGCCAGTCTTAACATACGTTCTGCTTATCTGCATCTGCTGGGCGACACTCTCTCATCCGTTGCTGTTATTATTGGTGGCGTGCTGATCTACTTTTTTGAGATATATTGGGTAGATCCCCTGATCACCATATTGATCAGCATATATATCATCAAAGAAACCTGGGATGTTTTTCGCCAATCGTACAATATCCTTATGCAGGCGACCCCTGAGGGCATGGATATTCATGATATCATCACAGCTCTGGAAAACATTGAAGGTATTGCCAATATTCACCATGTACATGTGTGGGGACTGAGCGAAAAAGAATTCCATTTCGAATGCCATTCCGACCTGGATAGAGATATGAGCGTAAGCGAAACTTCAGCACTCAAAGAGCAGATGGCGAAAATCCTACACGATAAATATCATATTGGTCACCTTACCGTTCAGTTTGAATTTGGAGTATTCGATGACAAGACCATAATTCACGGAAAATAATGCTGTTAATTTCTTTTCTTTATCTTTGTTCGTAATTTAACGAACAGAGATGAAAGAACTGAATGTAATTACAGAGGAACAGCAGAAGATGGCAAGATTTGCCAAAGCCCTCGGGCATCCGGTGAGAATATATGTACTGGAGCTTCTTTCAAAACAGGCATGCTGCTATAGCGGTGACCTCTCGGAAACCCTGCCCATTGCTAAGTCAACACTGTCGCAACACCTCAAAGAGCTTAAAGATGCCGGTTTGATTCAGGGTGAAACGGAACCTCCGAAAATCAAATATTGTCTGAATAAAGACAACTGGGAAATCGTGAAAAAGAATTTCAATACTTTTTTTGGAGAATAGTATTTTTATCAGAAACCTTTGTTCGTATTTTTACGAACTATGAATAGTATAATCATGACAATGGATATTAAAATTCTTGGAACCGGTTGCCCGAAATGCAACAGTCTGGAAAAGATCACACGCAAAGCCGTAGACAAATCCGGCATAGAGGCTCAGATCGAAAAAGTCGAGGACATCATGGAGATCATGGAGTATGGAATCATGAGAACCCCCGGGCTGGTGATCAACGGTGAAGTAAAAATTGCCGGCCGACTTCCGTCAGAAAAAGAAATTACAGAGCTATTAACTCAATAAATACTAAAATGAAAAAACTATCATTCCTCGCTGCATCCGGCATTTTCATGCTGTTTATCATGATCATGTCATGCAATAGCCAGTCAAGCCATTCCGAAAACGAAAATGCAAAAGCATCCATACAAGAGAAGGAAACTGTAGTAACAGTCTATTATTTTCATGGCGACCGCAGGTGCACTACCTGTAAAGCTGTTGGGAAAGTCAGCAAAGAAACAATTGCTGAAAATTTTGGGGACAACCCCAATGTGATCTATATAGATGTTAACATCGACGAACCTGAAAACAATGAGATCAAAGATAAGCTGGAGATGAGTGGTTCAGGCTTGTTTGTTTATGATGGGAAAGAAAAGGCAGATCTTACTGCAGCAGCATTTCAGAAAGCTGTCAGCAGTCCTGAGGATCTGTCTGAAAAGATTGTTACAAGTGTGAAGGGCATGCTCTAAACAGGCTTCAATGGAATACCTACAGAATCTGCTTGATCAGTCTCAGTGGCCTGTTTTGTCTGCATTCATCATTGGCTTGATGATGGCCTTCAGCCCCTGCCCTCTTGCCACCAACATCACGGCTATAGCATACATAGGCAAGGATCTTGAAAACCGGAGAAAGGTTTTCTATAATGGACTGATATATACCCTTGGCAGGATGTTTTCCTATACCACCCTTGGGATTGCTATATATTATGGAGCCAGTGGGTACAAGATATCCGATATATTTCAGGGCTATGGGGAACGACTGCTCGGTCCTGTTATGATCATCATCGGGATCTTATTACTGAATGTAATCCCCTTTGGCAGGCTCAGTTTTGGGACAATAGATTGGAATACAAAGTTGAAGGTAGAATCCGGATCATATCTGAGCATGTTTCTCCTTGGTGTTGTTTTTGCGCTGGCCTTTTGTCCGTATAGCGGTGTACTTTACTTTCTCATGCTAATACCGCTTACGATAGAAAGCAGCAATCTTTTACTTCCACCGGTATTTTCCCTGGCAACCGGCCTTCCGGTCATTATCCTGGCATGGTTAATTGCATTTACCCTTTCAGGGGTTGGTGCTTTTTATAACAGGATTAAAACTTTTGAATTGTGGTTTCGCCACGTGGTAGCTATACTCTTTATTGGCACGGGGGCGTATTTTATCTGGATATTTTATTTTTAATCAATAAGCTATGGAGTGGAAAAGAGAACTGAAGATCTTCGGCTGGATGCTGCTGGCATTTGTGGCTTTTTATTTTATGCCTGCTGGGACAAAAGTATTTGATAATGCCGTCACCGAAGCTTTTGTATTGCTAAAATGGTATGCCCGCGAGCATGTCTTGCTCTGCCTGATCCCTGCATTTTTTATTGCAGGTGTTATTGCTGTTTACATCAGCCAGGGAACAGTAGCCAGGTATCTTGGACCTACTGCAACAAAATGGAAAGCCTACCTGGTTGCATCATTTTCCGGTACCATTCTGGCAGTATGCAGTTGTACCATACTTCCGCTCTTTGCAAGCATTTATAAAAGAGGCTCAGGCCTGGGCCCTGCCATGGCATTTCTCTATTCCGGTCCTGCCATTAACATTCTGGCAATCATCCTTACAGCCAGGATCCTTGGATTCGAGCTTGGTCTTGCCAGGATCATTGGCGCTGTTGTATTCAGCATCATTATTGGACTCATGATGGCATACCTGTTCAGAAAAGAGGAAAAGGAGCGTGCAAAGGATCATGTGGGTTTCGTATTGCCTGCCGGCGCAAAGCCCATGTGGCAAATAGCAACATTGTTTTTGTCGCTGGTATTTATCCTGGTTTTTGCCAATTGGGGAAATCCCGGACCCGAAAGTAGTATCCTGTATTTTGTATGGGTATATAAATGGAAACTCACGGCCGCCTTCGGCGTCCTCCTTGCCGGAATACTTGTTATGGTCCTTAAGATAGACTGGTGGAAGGTGCTTATCGGGATCATAGCAGTACTAACAAGCATATTCATATTCCCGGCGGAGCCGATGTTTCCGTTTTTAGTTGCCATCATAGCACTGAGCATCCTTATTGCCATCACCCCCGGTGATTCACGGGAATGGTTGGGCGAAACCTGGTTCTTCACCAAACAGATTCTACCCCTGCTGGCAGCCGGTGTACTGGTGGCCGGATTCCTGCTTGGTGGCCCTGAAGGAAAAGGGATCATCCCGGAACATTATATCTCCTCACTCCTGGGAGGCAATTCATTGATGGCTAACTTTTTTGCATCCATCTTTGGGGCCTTCATGTATTTCGCCACCCTGACAGAAATTCCCATCATACAGGGTTTACTGGCAAATGGTATGGGAAAAGGACCCGCTTTAACCCTTTTGCTGGCAGGACCTGCCTTATCATTGCCCAATATGCTGGTGATCCGCTCGGTGATCGGCAATAAAAAGACATTGTATTATATCATCCTGGTGGTGATCATGGCCACGATTTCAGGTATGATCTATGGAAACATTTTATAGATTACCCATGAAAATCCTGATCATATGTACCGGCAACACCTGCCGCAGCCAGATGGCGGAGGGATTTCTGAGATCATTCAATACGGACCTGGAAGTTTTCTCCGCAGGCACAGTGGCTGAAGGGCTTGTTAATCCATTTGCCATTAAAGCAATGGCAGAAGTTAGCGTGGATATCAGCAATCAAAAACCGGAGTCCGTATCACTATATTTAAATGAAGCCTTCGACTACGTGATTACGGTTTGTGATGGTGCCAAAGAGGTTTGCCCCGTATTTGCCGGAGAAGTAAAGCATCATCGGCACATGGGATTTGATGACCCTGCCTCGGCAAAAGGCACTGAAGAGGAAGTGATGCCGGTGTACAGAAGGATAAGGGATGAGATCAGGGATAGCTTTTACAAATTTTTTAAACAGATAAATCATTCGGACGATGAGTGAAGAATTGAAGAATATAGTTCGTAGTAAGTATAACGACATTGCGAATCAAAGTAAAGACCAGAATATATCTTCCTGTTGTGGTAGTACATCTTGCTGTGATAATATGGATTATACTATTATGAGCGATGATTATTCAGCTCTGGAGGGGTACAATACAGACGCAGACCTTGGATTAGGTTGTGGTTTACCTACCGAATTTGCTAATATTTCCAAAGGTGACACTGTTGTTGATCTGGGGTCTGGTGCTGGAAATGATGCTTTTGTAGTCAGATCAATTGTAGGGGACGATGGGATGGTTTTGGGGATCGACTTTGCAGGAGCAATGCTCACGAAAGCCAAAAGCAATGCAAGAAAACTTGGCTTTAAAAATGTTAAATTCATCAAGGGTGATATTGAGAATATGCCCTTGGAGGATGAGCAGGCTGACGTGATCATAAGTAATTGTGTTCTAAACCTGGTGCCGGATAAAGCAAAAGCATTTTCCGAAATGTTTCGTGTCATTAAACCTGGAGGCCATTTTTGTATTTCAGATATTGTTCTGGAAGGTACTCTCCCTTCCGAATTGATGCAAGCAGCTGAAATGTATGCCGGCTGTGTTTCCGGTGCCGTTCAAAAGGACGACTACCTCAAAATCATTGAAAATGCAGGTTTCAATATGGTTCTTGTAAAAAAGGAAAAAGAGATTATTCTCCCGGATGATATCCTTTTGAATTACTTATCGGTTAAAGGATTACAAGCGTATAAGAGTAACAGCACAGGCATTTTTAGTATTACTGTGGTAGGTCATAAGCAATAAGCTTTCTATCTTCCCCCTGTTCATGATTAGTAATAGTACATCTTGTTATGAATAAAAAACAGACAAAGAAATTATCTTTTCTCGACAGCTACCTCACCCTCTGGATATTCCTGGGTATGTTTACGGGGGTGTTATGGGGATATTTACACCCCGATATCAAGGATTTCTGGGGCAGTATGGTAGTAAACGATACGAATATCCCGATTGCCATCGGCCTGATCCTGATGATGTATCCTCCCCTGGCAAAGGTCAGGTATGAAGAACTTCCAAAAGTCTTTGCAGATGTGAAGATCCTGAGCCTGTCGCTGGTACAGAACTGGGTCATCGGCCCTATACTCATGTTCTTTCTGGCCATCATATTCCTGCATGATTATCCGGGTTATATGTACGGCCTCATCCTCATCGGCCTCGCCCGATGCATTGCCATGGTGATCGTGTGGAACGAACTGGCAGAGGGAAGCAACGAATATGCAGCCGGCCTGGTGGCCTTTAACTCTATTTTCCAGATCCTCTTCTTCTCCCTTTTCGCCTGGATATTCATTACCGTACTGCCAACATGGTTTGGACTGCCGTCGGTTGAAGTGCCCATTACTATTGGCATTATTGCCAAAAGTGTGTTCATATACCTCGGCATACCTTTCATTGCCGGATTCCTGACACGTTTCATTCTGATCAGGATTAAAAATAAAGACTGGTATCATAAGAAATTTGTACCGCTGATCAGCCCCATCACTCTCATCGCTCTGCTGTTTACTATTGTGGTCATGTTCTCTTATCAGGGTGATAATATCATTTCACTTCCCCTTGATGTAATACGCATCGCCATTCCATTGATCATATACTTTGTGATTATGTTTATGGTCTCGTTTTTTATGGGAAAAAGAATAGGGGCAGACTACAAACGTACTGCTACTATTGCATTCACGGCAGCCTCAAACAATTTCGAGCTTGCCATTGCCGTCGCCATTATGGTATTTGGGATCAGTTCTCAGGAAGCTTTTGCAACCGTTATCGGGCCATTGGTGGAAGTGCCCGTGCTTATTGCCTTGGTGAATGTCGCTTTCTGGCTGCGAAAAAAATACTTTAGAAGTCAGAAGTCAGATACCAGAAGTAAGAAGTGATTTCTAACTTCGTTCTTCATTCTTCTGACTTCGTTCTTCTGACTTCATTCTTCTGACTTCGTTAGAGTCCTTTAACCTTTGATGGTCCTGCGATAAAATCCTTGAGATAAAAGGGCTCAAAATAAGCAAGGTCCTCAGTATGTCCTTTGCCAAACTTGTTATAAGATATAATGGCCATACCATCGGCTGATGGCTGAATGCCATCAAGAAATTTCATCCCTTTCGGATCCAGCAACTCCCTGCCTTTCTCAGCACCATCTCCGAAATAAATAATCTCATGCCCTTTCAATTCCTCCTCGAATGAATTTTCATCCATTATCAGGGCTTCCGTATCCTTTACCGGCTTGTTTTCGCGATCAAAAAGCGCAGTATATACTTCCATCCTCCTGGCATCTATCATCGGACAAAACAGTATATCTTCCGGATAATTACTGAGCATAGAAACCTTCAGGGCCATCGACTGTAGTGTAGGTACTGCCAGCAGTGGGATTCCCAGGGCATAGCAAAAACCCTTGGCGGCTGATACACCGATCCGCAAACCGGTATATGAACCCGGGCCCTTGCTCACGGCTATGACATCAAGATCTTTCATGCCGATCCCGGCTTCGCGGCATACTTCATCCGTAAAAACAGTGACTTTGGAAGCATGGATGTTCTTCTCGTTGCTTTCCCTGATCGCAATGATCTTTCCATGATCAGCAAGCCCGACCGAGCAATGCTGTGTGGCGGTTTCTATATTCAATATCAGGGACATACAGACAAGCTATGGGACAGGTCAATTAATCTTCCTTGAAAAGGTCTTTTCGTTCAGTCTTTTTCAACTCATTACCATCTCTGAGAGACTTGGAAACAAGACTGTAAGGCCCCGTAACAACTTCTTCACCATCTTCCAGGCCGGCTATGATCTGAATATTGGTGTTATCCTGTATACCAATTTCAACTTCCTGCATGCGGGCAATGCCTTCATCATATATGAAAACAACCTCTACAAAATCTTTCTTCTTGTCCTTATCATCTTTGATTGATTCATCCTGACTATTATCAGTTGTATCGCTTCTGGTTGTCACAGCACCAATTGGGATGATGAGCACATTATCAGCATACTCGGTCCGGATCTCTACTGTTGCAGACATACCAGGCCTGAGAGGAGAAAATTTCGGATTATCTTCTGGGATGAGATTGGCATAAGACTCAGGTAATACCATGATCTTCACATCAAAATTTGTGACCTGTTCAGCGCTAACGCCCAGGGTATTGGCAGAGGTGGCAATTTCGGTAACCACTCCCATGAACTCTTCATTCAAGTAAGCGTCAACCTCTATGGTGCATGTGTCATGCAAGGACACCCTTACGATATCATTCTCATTTACCTCCACATTTACTTCCATGTGCTGAAGGTTGGCAACACGCATAATTTCTGTACCTGATGAGAACTGTGATGCCCCGGTAACCCTTTCACCTTTTTCCACATTCAGTTTAGAAACTGTTCCCGAGCGAGGGGCGGAAACTGTTGTTTTGGTGAGGTTGTCATTCGCTTCACGCAATGTTGCATTGGCACTATTGATACTATACTTAGCGCTGGCCACTGTTTGCTTGGAAGCATCTACTTCGGCTTTGGCAACTTCATAAGCAGCCTGCGATGCATCATACTCCGCCTGGGAGATTACATCCTGTTCCCAGAGTGATTTGTTCCTTTCGTACGACACGCGGGAGTTCTTATACGAAGCTTCCGATTGCGCCTGGCGTGCTTTGGCATTGGCAAGGTTAGCCTGCTGTGAATTGAGGTTTGCCTCAGCCCTTTCGTACGCAGAGATATAGATCTCCGGGTCGATCTTGGCCAGCAGGTCGCCTTCCATCACTTCATCCCCTTCTTTTACATACAATTCAACTACCTCTCCTGAGATATAGGGACTGATGATCACATCCTGGGCAGGCTGTATCTTTCCATTGGCAGATACAGTTTCAATAATATCTCCGAACTTAGCTGCTTCTACGCTCACGGGCAGTCCACTGCCAGTGTTTCCTTTCTGAACAGCAAAAATGATGAGAACCACCAGCAAAACTATGATGATGATGATCCAGGTTTTTTTCTTCTTAAACATTAGGCAATAGGTTTATTCGTTAATGGCTGCACGCCTTCCGTCAAAGCCGGCGGAACACGGTGCAAAGTTAGCCAACTTATCAATATCAACTACATGGATATGTTCTATTCGATCGACAGAGGATTACCCATATAGAAGCTTAATATAGTTGTCTTGAAAATATAATCGTATTTAGCCTGCAACAAATCTGATTGGGCCAGGGTCAACTCCTTTTTAATTTCATTGTATTCAACGGAGTTGAGGAGGCCAACATCAAACTTTTGTTCAGCATATTTGAAAGCCTCACTCTGGGCTTCAACTTGTTTCATTGATGATCCATACCTTTTCAAGGCGGCAACAGCATCAGCATAGGCTTGTTCGATAACTTTCCGCAGGTTGTTCTTCGTATACTGCAGATCGTACTGGGCACTTTCCTCTGCAATCTTGGCCCTGGTGATGCTATTCCTAACCTGCCATCCGGTGAAGATGGGAATGTTCAGGTAAAAACCTACAGAACGGTTATTGTTATCGTTCAGCTGATCGCCCCAGCCCTTCGTTGTGAAATCTTGATCTTGAAGATAAGAGGTATATACAAGTTCGCCGCTCTCGGTGAAACCAAGCTCTCGGGTAACCAAGGCCGGATTTTCCCCAATCGTGTTCAGCCCTGAATAACCACTTCCCCAGGATCCTCCCAGGCTGAAAACCGGGCTTTGCTGTCCACGGGCAATGGAAATATCTTTGTGTGCGATATCTACAGTCAGTTCTGCCAGTTTTACCTCTGGCCTGTTAAGCACAGCATAGTTGTATATCTGATCCGATGTGATGTCGATCGATGGGGCTTCCACCGACCTGAGGCGGGGCACCTGTACATCGAAATCCTCTGTCACCGGAAAATCAATCAATTGCTGCAAGGTCAGGAATGAGATCTCAAGCCGGTTTTCAGACTCGATCACCTGTAATTCCTCGCGTGCCTGCTGTGCCTGTATGTTCAAGAGGTCGCCTTTTGCCAGGGTTCCTGCTTCAACAAGTTTTTCCATTCGCTTCACCTGCTGTTCTGTCACTGCCAGCTGTTCATTAGCCACCATCAGGATTTCCCTGTTAAACAGGATATCCAGGTAGTACCCGGCTACAGTCAGAGATATATTATCGAGAAGATCATCCAGTGAAAATTGTGAAAATTTCACTGACAGCTGATTGCGTTTGATCATATTGACCTTTTGCAATCCACTGAACAAGGTGATGTTCCCCTGGATGTAAAGATTATCCGAACGAACCCTGTTTGTGGCAAATTCGTTGGTGTACTGGTCAATGGTCCGTCCCCAGTTATTCACTGTGCTGGCCCCGGCATTAATGCTTGGTAGCGTGTTCAGCTTTGTCTGAAGCAGATTGGCCTTGTTGCTCTCTACCACAAGTACTTGCTTTTTTATATCAAGGTTGTGTTCGAAGGCAAAGTTGATACAATCCTGAAGCGACCACAGGGTCTGCGCTTTCATCTGGCTTGCACTCATAATCAGCATGACCAGCGTAAGCAATATGCCTGTGATCAGAAGTCGTGGAAATGCGAGTCCTTTGAGTGATACAATCTTAATCATTGTTATCTGGTTTTTAAATTTCACTATATGCATCTAAAAATATGCCACTTTGCTAAACTTCTGGTTTGCAAACAATAGCAAAGAGAATACGTGGAATGGGATTAAAAAAGTGTTCATTTTTCAATGCTTGCTGTTCAATACCGAACACCTGCGCTTCCCTTTCCCTTCAAAGACCAAATGTATAAATTATTCACTACATTTGTTACACCACCTCTGGTGGAAATTTACAATATCTGACCAAAACCACTACCTATGAACAGCCGTAGCTTACTCTCAGTGCTTATCGCAGTATTATTCTTTAGCTTTCATGTTACCGGCCAGGTTACACCGGGCGACAGCATCCATGCCATTAAATATGTGATCGATCTGGAGGAAGTTGACATGGATACCAAAGAAATTACAGCGAATACCACCATTACCCTCCTGCCACTGGTAAATAACCTGGATATCATACAGCTGCAGTTGATGGACCTGACGGTAGATTCCGTTTTTGTGAATCAGCTGAAGGTAACTTCTTTTACACATGCCGATGAGATCATCAACATCCCCCTCCAGGCACCCATTTCTCTGGGCGATACAACAGACGTCCTGGTGTATTACCATGGACAGCCATTTCATGAGAGTTGGGGAGGTTTTCATTTCGATGGCTCCTATGCTTTTAATCTGGGTGTAGGGATCAGCTGGATACCTCACAACCTGGGACAGTCATGGTTTCCATGCATCGATGACTTCACCGATAGGGCTGTTTACGAAGTAAAAGCTACGGTTCCTGACGATAAAATGGCCATTGGCGGCGGGGAACTGCTTCAACTCATCGATAACGGGAATGGCACACATACCTTTCGCTGGTATATCAACAACCCTATCCCTACTTACCTGGTATCAGTTGCCATTGGTGATTATGCACTGGTGAATGATCTATATAACGGTATTGAAAGAGAAATCCCGATCACCTATTATGTATTACCCGGCGACACCCTTCAGGTACCCGGAACCTTTGAACGTATGCATGAAGTATTGGCCTTATTTGAGACAAAATTCGGGGCATACGACTGGCACCGCATTGGATATGTCAGCACAGACAAAGGCGCTATGGAACATGCCGCCAATATTGCTTATCCGCATTTTGCCATTACTGGTAATGATTCGTACGAATATCTGTATGTACATGAGCTGTTCCATATGTGGTTCGGCGACAAGGTCACCTGCGATAAGGCTGAAGAGATGTGGATCAATGAGGGTTGGGCAAGCTTTAGCCAGTATTATTATACCGAGGTGCTGGATGGCATAAACACCTATAAAACTGCCATGAGAAATATGCATGCCGGCCTCCTTTATGATTGCCATCTCTCTGAAGGCGGATATATCCCCCTGAATAATATCCCACAAAATCTTACGTATGGCAGGAGTGCCTATGACAGAGGTGCTACCGTGGTACAAGCCCTGAGGGCATACCTGGGTGATGCCGTGTTTTTTCCGGCCTGTAAAGACTTCCTGGAAGACTTTGCTTTCACCTCGGTTTCATCTTACGACATGGAAGCCAGCTTCAGTCAGAATACCGGTGTGGACATGAGCGGCTTTTTCAACAACTATGTATATCATGGCGGTACACCCGGATATACGCTTGACTCCTTTAATGTCGTCCAGACCGGGGGTAACTGGGAAGTAAGTGTATATGTAAAACAAAGACGCCATGGCCCCGCTTTTATGGGGGATGGTAATATTATAGGGTTCACCGTAAAAGCCCAGGACTGGAACCAGTATTCAGGCACTGTTCAATTTGATGGTGAAACCGGACATGCTACTGTTAGTGTACCATTCGAACCCGTTGAAGTCTTCCTCGACATGGGAGAAAGGTATATGGATGCCACTGTCGATAATTTTATGGTGATCGATGAATTGGGAACACATAGTTTTCCAAAAACTTATTTTGAAGCAGATGTTAGCAGCCTGACTGATTCCATAGTTGTTCAGGCGACGCACAATTACACCCCACCGGATACGCTTGCAGCACCGATACCCGGTTTTCGTTTGTCGGATTACAGGCATTGGACCGTAAAATGGGTAGGTCCTGAACCCTTTATTGCAACCGGGAAGTTTGCCTATCACATAAGCAGACTCGACAATACACTGATTTCCGGTCCTACCGATTCAATAGTGATCTTATACCGTAAGGATGCCGGTATGCCCTGGACGCCCGTTGATTTCACACAGGACGGGACCTGGGCCCATGGAAACTTATGGGTGGAAAACATGCAGGCAGGCGATTATGCCATGGGAGTGTGGGATCTTACTACCTCAACTGAAGAATCATTTATGAATGAGCCCGGAAAGATCCTTAGAGTTTTCCCAAACCCTTCTTCCGGGAAGTTTACTTTTAGCATCGGCAGTAAAGATGCCACAAGCCTGGAGATCTATTCCTACACCGGCCAAATGATCGACAGCATCGTGGTCGAAAACCAACATGAGTCGCTTGTGTGGGTACCGAAAGGGATCCCTGGGGGGAACTATATTGCAGTTCTTCGTAATCGTAGTGGGAAAATTATTGATAGCAAGAAAATTTTGTTTAATAAATAAAGGGAGTGCGACCTGGCAGGTCGGGGACCTGCCAGGTCACCTTAATCATGACTTTTACTCTACAACCACTAATAGCTTCATACGAGGCAAATGCAAGCCCTGCAAAGGCCACACAAATGAAGGCCTATATGAAGGATCAGTTTGAATACCTTGGCTTACCAAGCCCGCTAAGGAAAGAATTGACAAAAACATTTTACAGCGGACAGGGTCTGCCTCAAGCTGAGCAGCTAGAAAGTATCGTTTCGGCCTGCTGGCAGATGCCATACCGGGAGTATAAATATTTTGCCATGGAGCTAATGGTAAAGATGAAAAAGAAGGTGGGGCATGATGCCATCCACCTTTATGAAAGGCTGATCACCGAAGAGAGCTGGTGGGATACCATCGACCTGCTCGCACCCTCCTTAGTAGGATATCATTTCATGGAATACCCGGAAGAGCGAACGAAATATCTCAACAAGTGGCTTAAGTCGGGGAACATCTGGCTCCAGAGAAGCTGCATACTATTCCAGTTAAAATATAAGCTGGATACAGATACCCGCCTTCTAGGCAGCATCGTCCTGAAGTTAAAAGATTCAAAAGAATTTTTTATCAGGAAGGCTATAGGCTGGAGTTTAAGGGAGTATTCCAAGACTGACCCCGGTTTTGTGGTACGTTTTGTACAGACGCATGAGCTTTCAGGTTTGAGCCATCGCGAAGCATTGAAGTGGCTCGAGCGTCAATAAATCTGCTTTCAGGGTCGCTGAAAATATTTTTTAACATACTTTTGCAGCTGATTTCTAAGTTAACTAGTAGAACTGAAGACTTGTTGAAGATGTTGTTGCGATTAATTCTGCTCCTATTACTGTTTTTTTCGGTCGTTTTCTCGTGCAATAATGCCCCGAGTGAAGAAGAAATTGATCATACCGAGGTCGCCATTGTTGAGGAGGTGATCTGCGATACTACCTCTGTAAGGCTTAAGTCTGAATGGATAGATAGCATTTTTACAAAAATGTCGAAAGGCTATTGGTTTAACGGGGCCGTGGCCTACCTCGAGCAGGGATGCCTGATATATCAAAATGCTTTTGGGATATCCAATTTCAGGACTAAAGACACCCTGGATATCCACTCTCCTTTCCAGCTGGCTTCAGTTTCAAAAATGTTTGCCGCTATGTCGGCTATGATCCTCAAAGAGGACGGACAGCTCGATCTCGATGCTGATATCACAGAGTATATTCCCGGTTTCCCATATGACAGCGTGACTACACGCTTGCTGCTCACTCACCGTTCCGGACTGAGCAGGTATATGTCGCTGGCCCATGAACAGTGGACCAATAAGACAACACCTATGAGCAATGATGACATGCTTGATTTATATGAAGAGCATGTTCCAAAACCCTATTTCCTGCCGGATCACGGCTTCCATTATTGTAATACTAACTATGCCCTGGTAGCCTCCGTGGTAGAAGCCATCACAGATATGGCATATGCTGAGTTCGTTCAGGAACGCATTTTCGATCCACTGGGCATGGACGATTCCTTTGTATACGATATGGAGGGTGATACCACGGTATCCTTTTATGTAGAAACCGAGGTGATGGGACATACCTATAAGGGCTGGCGGCCTTCGCGGGTCAGGAATGAATACCTTAATGGGGTAACAGGTGATAAGGGAATCTACACCAGTATAGAAGACCTGGCAAAATTCGACCACGCGATTACTGCAAACCTACTGGTATCGGAAGAAACAATGCAGGAAGCCTTCACCCGGGGAAGTGCCAAATACTGGCGCCGGAAAGACAATTACGGTTTTGGCTGGCGCATTAAAGAAAGCGAAGACAGCACTGCTTTTCATTTTGGCTGGTGGAAAGGCTACCGGGCCTATTACATCAGGGATATGGAAGCAGCAAAGACCCTCATTGTGCTTACCAATAAAGACAAAGGCCCCGGATCATCCATTTATTGGAATATCGTCCGCGATACCACCCATCCCATTCAATTCCTGAATCAGGATATCTAATTGTAATAATTATTCTTCCATTCCGTTATTGTACAAACCAATTAGCCACATATTTCCTTAAATGGTCATCTGTACTCTTTACCAATTAACGTTTGTCAAACCTAAAAACCAAACATTATGAAAAGAGTATTTTTGTTTATTCTTATTAGCGGAATCATCAGCGTTTCCTGTAAAAAAGATGAATCCGAAGACAATCAAACACCAGTTCCTACACCTGATTACATGCAATTAAAAGTCGGGAACTATTGGGTTTATCAGTGGTATAGTGTTGATTCCTCAGGGAATGCAAACCCGATAGCTAACAGCGATAGCAGCATTATTACCGCTGATACACTTATTGGCGGCAGGACGTATTTTAAAAAGCTTATTGTTCAAAACGAAAATTTCGTTGAGTTTCTCCGCGATTCAAATGGGTATCTTGTAGATCATATGGGAATAGTCAGGTTTTCAGATCACGACTTTACCAACATCCTTCGTGTGGAAGAGATAGTCCCCGACGTGGCCACGGTAGAATACCAGATGGCCAACCAGGATTCCCTGATCTCCATTTCCCTGGGTACTTATCCAACATATAATTTCAGGGGAACTGTGTCCCCAATGGATCCACAGTATCTTTTCGGCATAAATTATACTCACAATTTTTATGCGGATGGGATGGGATTAATAAAGACTTCCAGTTATTACTTCAGCAACCCTAACTTAAGGGTAGAACGCCGATTAATCAGGTATGGTAACATCCTGGAATAGTGTTGGAGTTGGGAGACTTGAGACTTGAGACTCGAGACTTGAAACTCCTCACTAACCCAACACTCAAAACTCAACATCCAACACTTATTAACGGGTAACAAGTTTGAATCCTACTCCATGAACATTCAGTAGTTCCACAGTTGGGTCCATTTTCAGGTATTTCCTGAGTTTGGTGATATAAACATCCATGCTGCGGGCATTGAAGTATGAGTCGTCGAGCCAGATCTTGTTAAGTGCCAAACTGCGGTCGACCACATCATTCAGGTTCTGACAGAGCAATTTCAGTAAAGCCGATTCTTTAGATGTAAGTTTAACCTCTTCCTTGCCCATACTAAGGGTTTGGCGTATGAAGTTAAACTCCATCTTGCCCAGTTCATAGGTATCACCTTCCGGCTCATCATCTTCTTTAATGCTCCTGCGAAGGATGGCCTCCATACGGGCCAGGAGTTCTTCCATGCTGAATGGCTTGGTGAGGTAATCATCGGCACCGATCTCGAAGCCTTTCAGCTTGTCTTCCTGCATGGATTTGGCAGTGAGGAAAAGGATAGGCACTGTCTTATCAATATTCCTGATATCCTTTGCAAGGGTAAAGCCGTCCTTTACGGGCATCATCACATCCACAATGCAGAAGTCATATTCGTTCCTGTTAAACTCAACAAAAGCCTCCTGTCCGTTCACACATAAGGTAGCCGGGTATCCCTTGGCTTCCAGGTATGATTTCAGAATGGTTCCGAGGTTTTTGTCATCCTCTGCCAGCAGCACCTTCACTTTTTCATTATCCATAGCTCTGTTTATGATTGGTAAGGTAAAAATACGTCAAATTTTGTTCCTCTCTTCAGTTCGCTTTCAAGGCTGATACTCCCCTTGTGGTATTCCAGCATGACTTTCACATAGCTGAGACCGAGACCAAAGCCCTTAAAATCGTGAAGGTTCCCCATGGGCACACGATAGAGCTTGTCAAAGATTTTTTTCTGATTCTTTTTGCTGATGCCTATTCCATTGTCTTCAATAGAAATTATCACGCCGGTTTGCACATTTTCAGTACTTACCCTGATTATCGGCTTTTGCGGACTGTACTTATTGGCATTATCGAGCAAGTTATTGATGAGGTTCGTAAAGTGAATTTTATCCGCATGTATCTCTGCGGGTTCAGCCTTAAAATCTGTTTCTATCCTGCCATCCTTTATCTGCACCTGTATGCCAATTTTATTGACCACATCTGTGATCACTTCATGAATGTCGAACCATTCTTTTATCAATTCTATCTGTTTCTTTTCGAGCACAGCCGATTGCAGGATCTTTTCTGCCATGGCCCCAAGGCGGATATTTTCTTCGCCAATCACACCGATATAGGATTCATACAGATCGTTGGTCTTTGCCACATCCTTATCCTTCAGGGCCTGGCATGCCAGGGAAATCGTCGATATCGGTGTTTTGAATTCATGAGTCATATTATTGATAAAGTCATTCTTCATCTCCGATATACGTTTCTGCCGGTAAATAGTAATGATGGTGTAGGTAAATGAAAAGATAATGATAAGGATGAGAGCGATAGAAATCACCAACAAGCCTGCCATCTGGCTAATCAGAAAACCCCGCTCGTTTGGAAAATAGATCATCAGGTAATCCGGTTCTTTAATATATTCGTCGGGGAACAACTGAAAGGCATATGCTTTCTCAAGGAATACCGCCGGGTTGACCTTTTCTGTACCCAGTACTAATCTTTCACGCTCTGTGCTGAATATGCCAAATTCAAATTTGGCAGAAATACTTTTTTTATTTAATTCATCTGAGATCAGGGAATCGATAAGACTATAGGTAATCCTGTTTTCGATCAGTTGCATGTTTTCAGGTATCCTTGCCCTGTTGGTATTCTCCAGCCTGACCACAACCCTGCTGCCGACTTCATTCACTGAGCGGACAAAATTGGCCTGCCGCACCTCAATGGCATTGTTGATCCAGTACACCTGAACAAAAACAAGCGCCAGTAATGCCACACTCATCAATGCAATAATAAATATGATTACCCTTTTGTTCACAAAGACAAATTTATGCTATGATGCGGATTATCAATTTGCTTTAACTTTTTTTAACGTTCATTAGCAGTTGTTAACATCTGTGGCATGGTATTAGACGTACTTTTGTCTCGGATGCTAATCTAATTAGTACGTACCATATTTCATGTTAGTTAAACATTGTGCAAAATATTTTATTTCATGAATTTGGTTTTTGGTTTGAACAGCGCGGTCCGGTAAAGCCGCGCTGTTTTTTTGTGCCCTTTCCTTGACGATTGTTAATTGAAATTGTCATCCTGACGATCCCGAGGATTCGGGGGAGGAAGGACCGGCCAGCTTTAGCACTACCGTTTTTATAAATATCCTTACGTACTTTTTTGCTTGTCCAAAAAAAGACCTGCCCTGTCAAGGTCTTCAATTATGGTATGGAGTTTCAATTAAACTTCATCTTTCAGACTGCGCCAGGGGAATTGAATATTTCACTATCCTAAACCAAAACCCCGGAGGGGTTTCATATCCATAGCCCCGGGTTTCAACCCGGGGCGAAAAGATCAACATCAATTTCTCCCTCCCCGCAAATAGGAATATTTTAAAATTCTATGTCAGTATGGGGAGGGTTGGGGTGGGGTCCAATACTTCTTCTATCTTCTATCGCCTTGTACAATCTCATCTCTACCATCACCTTCTATAATCAAAAATATCTTTACGTACTTTTTTGCTTGTCCAAAAAAGTACCAAAAAAAGACATGCCCGGTCAAGGTCTGTCTTCGAGCTGTAAACAGCTCTCGTCATCCTGCGCCCGGGCATTTGAATCACATTGCAGATTGTCGTATATTTGAGAAAACCAATACAATCAGCTTTAAATGATTTCTAAAGCATATAAGATTGCACTTTTTATATTGTTATGCTTAGCAGGCTTCTCAACTTTTGCCCAACGCTTTGATATTGAATTTCAGCAATGTTACGGAGGCTCGGACCATGAATGGATTGTAGATTTTTGCATGCTTGAAGATAGCTCATACATGTTACTTGCCATTACCTACTCTTCTGATGGGGACATCTCTTTTTTACATGGGAGTTGTGATTTTTGGCTGGTTCATGTTGACAAAATGGGAGCTCTTATCTGGGAAAAAACACTGGGAGGAAGTGAGTGGGATGATCCAACGAGTATATCCATGACATCAAATGGAGATCTTTTGATTTTTGGCGATTCATTCTCAAATGATGGTGATGTGTCAGGAAACCATGGTGGGTCTGATTTGTGGGTTGTTAGAACTGATATATCAGGAAACATTATTTGGCAAAAATGTATCGGAAGTAGCGTAAGTGATTTTGCTAGTGAAATGATTGTAGACAGCCTTGATAATATCTACACAATTGGTTATTCCCATGGCATCGATGGTGATATTACAGAAAATAATGGCTTGACTGATTATTGGGTGGCTAAACTCGATCCTAATGGAGCCCTTATCCAACAGAGGTCCTTTGGTGGAGAAGGTTATGACTACGGACATTGTATTTCCCTTACCCCTGACGGTGGTTGTATTATTGGCGGATCGGTTCAGTCTAATTATGGTGATGTAGAGTGTGATGGGCCTACCTATATTGAAGGGGATGTTTGGGTTGTTAAACTTGATTCATTATTTAATATTCAATGGAAGAAGTGTTATGGTGGAAGTTATCATGAATCTGTAGCTCATATCCAGGTTCTTGAGAACGGTGGATACTTGTTAAGCGGGAATACAAATTCAAACGATGGCGATGTCAGTGGATTCCATGGTGAGCCCGGAGGAGATTATCATGATATCTGGGTGATCAAAATTGACTCAGTAGGAAATATGGAATGGCAACGTTGTTTAGGAGGCACGAAACAAGAGTTTAGCACTAGTTCAACTGTTTCTTATAATGATGAATATATTATTAGTGGCGTAACATCTTCACATAACGGCGATGTAAGCGGTAATCATTCCGCAAATATTGCTTTTGATATGTGGTTAGTCGGACTTGACAATGATGGCTCTTTGCTTTGGCAACAGTGTTTCGGTTCAAGTAGAGAAAATTCATCTTCTAAAACTTTGTTCTTAAGTGAACTGGGAATATTTACCGGAGGAAGTGCCAGTTATTCTGATGGCAGCGTTGATTGCGACATTTTTCACCCAAGTCCACCAGGAGATGCCGATTTGTGGTTATTTCAGATAATTGACACTCTTTCCGTTAATTCTCCCAAATATCGCATAGAAGCATCTATAATCATTATTTATCCGAATCCCGCTAGCGATATAATATACTACTATATCAAGGAAAAGATTCCTGATCCGACATTATTTGTATACAATTTTTACGGGCAAAAAGCCGGAGAATACAAACTGGAAAAACATCAAAATCAGATTGAAATTGATGTGTCAAATTTCATTTCCGGGGTATATTTAGCTATTCTTTACTCTGATCATGAAATTGTTGACCGGAGGCAGTTTGTGGTGAAGTGATTCGCCCCTTGCTTAACCTGATATTCCACACACCACATACCACACACCCCACACCATTTAACATGTAATTAATCCTCATTCCACGGGTTTATCGTAATTTCGCAAGATTCTAATTCCAACATCATATATGAATAATATCAGCGTAAGCATAGACCACCTTCAAGACTTCATTTCAAAGGAAGAAGTATTTTCCTTCAAGGATGAAATAAAAACCCACCTCAAGTCCCTGGTAGAAAAAACAGGAAAAGGCAATGACTTTCTCGGATGGGTCGATCTTCCCTCTCAACTGGATCAGGCCTTCCTGGATTCCATTCAGAAAAGTGCCGACAAACTTGCCTCCATCTCTGAGGTCATTGTGGTAACTGGCATTGGTGGTTCCTATCTGGGTGCCCGGGCAGTGATCGATGCCCTCAATCATCAGTTTGCCAGTCTCCTCCCGGGCAATGGCCCACTGGTATTGTATGCCGGGCAAAACATCGGTGAAGATTATCTGACGGAACTTCTGGAGGTGCTCGATAAAAAGGAATATTCCATAGTGGTTATTTCCAAGTCGGGTACAACCACCGAGCCTGCTATCGCCTTCAGGGTACTGAAGAACCACCTGGAAAAGAAATATGGAAAAGAAGAAGCCCCATCGCGAATAATTGCCATCACCGACAAGGAAAAGGGCGCACTGAAAGAAGTGGCCAAAAAGGAAGGCTACGACACCTATGTAGTACCCGATGATGTTGGGGGCAGGTATTCAGTTTTAACTCCTGTTGGGCTACTGCCCATTGCTGCTGCCGGTTTCAACATTCATGAACTTGTTCGCGGAGCCACCGACATGCGTGAGCTGGTGCTGAACAATCACGATATGGATACCAATCCCGTGATGATGTATGCCGCGGCGCGGAATGCGCTGTACAGGAAAGGGAAAACCACCGAGATCATGGTGAGCTACCTCCCTAACCTTTATTATATGACCGAATGGTGGAAACAGCTGTATGGAGAAAGCGAAGGCAAGGAAAACAAAGGGATCTTCCCGGCAGGGGTAGGATTTACCACCGACCTGCATTCCATGGGACAATATATACAGGATGGACTGAGAAACATATTTGAAACGGTGATCTCTGTCGAAAAAACTAAACACACCCTGCTGGTTCCTGAAGATGAGGTTAATGCCGATAGGCTAAATTATCTCGCGGGGCGGAAGTTCGACCAGGTAAATAAAATGGCTGAGCTGGGCACCCTGATCGCCCATGTTGATGGTGGTGTTCCCAATATCAGGATCAGCATACCTGAAGTGAACGAATATTACCTGGGACAGCTCATCTATTTCTTTGAGATGGGATGCGCTGTAAGCGGGTATATCCTGGGTGTAAATCCCTTTGATCAGCCGGGCGTGGAAGCATATAAGAAGAACATGTTCGCCCTACTGGGGAAACCGGGCTTCGAGGAAGAAACTGCAGCAATAAAGAGAAGAACAGAAAATGAATAAGCTACTGGATCTTATCATGCTCCGGCAGAGCGTAAGACGGTACGCCGACAAGCCGGTTGAAAAAGAGAAGCTGGACCGATGCCTGCAGGCTGCTTTCATGGCCCCTTCGGCATGCAATGCACAACCATGGAAGTTCATCGTTGTAGATGAACCCGGCCTTGTAAGAAAGGTTGCCAGGGAAACCTGGAATAAGCTGGTAGCCTTCAATAAATTTGTTGATCAGGCCCCCGTGATCATCGTGATCACTATAGAAAAATCGCCAGTCGTTCCAACTGTCGGCGGCATCATAAAAAACAAAGAATATCCCCTTATTGATATAGGTATCGCTGCTGAGCATTTTTGTTTGCAGGCAACAGAAGAGGGCCTGGGCAGCTGTATGCTAGGCTGGTACAATGAAAAGCCTATCCAAAAACTGCTTAGTATTCCAAAAAACAGGAGAATCGGTTTATTGATAAGCCTCGGATATGAGCCTGAAGGTTATAAGCAAAGGCAGAAGATCAGGAAGGATCTGTCGAAGGTGGTGTCGTATAATTCCTATTCGAATACGGAGTAAATGGTTAGATAGTTATTTCATTCAGTAGTTTCTCGATCACCTCAGGAAAATGTTTGTGCTCCAGCACATGTATACGTTCTGCTATAGAATCAGGCGTATCATCCGGCAGGATCTTAATTTTCTCCTGGAAGATGATCTCCCCTTCATCATAAACCTCATTCACATAATGTATGCTGATGCCGGTTTCTTTTTCCCCCGCTGCGATCACTGCTTCATGAACCCGCTCTCCAAACATGCCTTTTCCCCCAAATTTGGGCAGCAATGCCGGATGAATATTTACGATACGGTTCGGCCATGAACGCAATATGTTCAATGGCACCAGCCAGAGGAATCCTGCCAGTACTATGAAATCAATCCCTATATCCCTCAGGATGTCATGCACCTGGTCAGTCTCATAAAACATCTGACGATCAAATACATATGCAGGAATATCCAGATCTGAAGCACGCTGAAGCACATAGGCATTTTCATTATTGGTCAGCACCAGGCTGACTTCAATATCCTTGTTTCCATCGAAATGCTCGATGATCTTCTGGGCATTGCTGCCACTACCAGATGCAAAAATGGCGATCCGTTTCATATATCAAAGTTACATTTTCTGATCATAAAATATGAGCAAAATAGCTTGAAATCAGAGTGTTTCGTAAGTATTTGGTAACCTGCTCTTTATAAATCTAAAGTATCAAAATTATTACATTTTTTTTGGTTTTTGCCGTTAAAATTAGTTTCTTTGCACCCTTGTATAACCAAAATTTTAAAGATATGTCTGACATTGCAACCAGAGTAAAATCTATCATCGTTGACAAACTCGGCGTTGACGAAAATGAAGTGACTATTGAAGCTAGCTTCACAAATGACCTTGGAGCTGATTCACTCGATACTGTTGAATTGATCATGGAATTTGAAAAGGAATTCAACATTGCTATTCCGGACGATCAGGCAGAAAAGATCGGTTCAGTAGGAGAAGCCATAAAATATATCGAAGATAACGCTAAGTAAACATTTAATCCTGCTGCATGGAACTTAAAAGAGTAGTTGTAACAGGTTTAGGCGCACTAACCCCACTAGGCAACACTGTTGACGAATATTGGAACGGTTTGATTAATGGGGTTAGTGGTGCCAACGATATTACCCGCTTTGACACCAGCGAGTTCAAAACAAAGTTTGCGCATGAGGTCAAGGGCTTCGATCCATTAGATTATTTCGACAGGAAAGAGGCAAGGAAATACGACCTTTACGCACAGTTTGGCCTGATCTCAGCAGATCAGGCCGTCGCTGATGCCGGATTGAATAATGAAGGTATCAACAAGAACAGAGTTGGTGTGATATGGGCCTCCGGTATCGGTGGGATCACAACTTTTGAATATGAGATGAAGGGATGGGCCCTTGGAAATGGGACCCCGCGTTTTAATCCTTTTTTCATTCCTAAGATGATCGCTGATATTGCTGCCGGCCATATCTCCATCAAGCATGGCTTCAGGGGACCTAACTACGCTACTGTTTCTGCCTGTGCTTCATCTGCTAATGCACTGGCAGATGCCTTTAATTATATTCGCCTTGGTAAAGCCGATGCCTTCGTTTGCGGAGGTTCTGAGGCATCTATTACCGAAGGCGGTGTCGGTGGCTTTAATGCCATGCATGCCATTTCAACCAGGAATGACGACCCACAAACTGCTTCCCGCCCATTTGATAAAGACCGTGATGGTTTTGTATTGGGTGAAGGTGGATGTGCTATTGTTTTTGAGGAATATGAGCACGCCATCAAAAGAGGAGCCAAGATCTATGCAGAAGTTGGTGGAGCCGGCCTTTCAGCAGATGCATATCATATGACTTCGCCTCACCCGGAAGGGCTGGGTGCAAGTCTCTCAATAGATGCTGCCCTGGATGATGCACACCTGAAGCCTGAAGATATTGATCACATCAACACCCATGGTACTTCTACCCCACTGGGTGATATTTCAGAACCTTTGGCCATCAAGAATAGCTTTGGTGACCATGCCTATAAGATCAATATCAACTCAACAAAGTCCATGACGGGACACCTGCTGGGAGCAGCCGGAGCCGTTGAATCCATTGCTACTATACTGGCAGTTAAAAACGACATCATACCTCCGACCATCAACCACTTTACTGATGACCCGGATATTGATAACACGCTGAATTTCACTTATCACAAAGCTGTAAAAAGAGTTGTCAATGCTGCATTGACCAATACCTTCGGGTTTGGCGGACATAATGTTTCATTGATCTTTAAAAAGTTCGTGAAGTAAACAGTATTTTGAGCTTTCTTAAAACATCTTCATCTAATAAGTCTGGTAAAGACCTTCAACGGTCTATCAAGAATATTTTCGGTTTTCGAACCGGGAACCTTCATCTGTACAGGCTGGCCTTCAGGCATAAATCAGCCAACAAGGATGTGAATGGCATCAAGATCAACAATGAGCGCCTCGAATACCTTGGTGACGCCATACTCGGTTCGGTGATCGCCGAATACCTCTTCAAGAAATTCCCATATAAAGGTGAAGGCTTTCTAACCGAAATGCGTTCAAAGATCGTATGCAGGTCTAATCTCGATAAACTGGGCAGGAAACTGGGCATCGATCGTCTTATCGAGTCCAGTGCCGACACCCGATCCACGGCAAAATCGATGCGTGGCGATGCTTTTGAAGCATTCATCGGTGCCCTCTACCTCGATAAAGGCTACAATTATACCTATAAGATCATTATAAAGCGTATCGTTAATATTCATATCGATATTGACGTCCTGGAGCATCTCGACACTAACTTCAAAAGCAAGCTGATCGAATGGGCACAAAAGGTAAAGAAAGAGGTTGAATTCCGTGTGATCAACGAGAAGGGGGAGAAGAACAAGCATCAATACGAAGTTGAAGTATTTGTAGACGATGAGCCAATCAGCCGGGGCATCGACTTCTCTATCAAAGGTGCCGAAAAAATAGCCGCCGAAAAAGCCTGCCACGTATTGCTTCCTGAGTAAGCCATTCTGTATTTGTAATGTGGTATTACATACTGGATATTTAGTGTGCTCATGCATAATATAAATCCAGAATTGTAAATTAATACCTAATTTTATTTCCTCTTATAAAAACAGATGGCAAAGCGCAAACAAATCCTCAAATTAGGGGCTGACACTGATATCAGCCTGATCGGGATATCCTGCCATCTTAAATCATACCGATTATCATTTGCCATGGACTATTCACTGGGACTGTCATTCAGGCGGGTCGATGATTTTGAGATCCCCGGGCATGATGATAATGTCCTGAGGTACCCTTTTCTCATGTATGAAGACAGCGAGCTGAAAAACCAGTTTTGCCTGATACAAAACCATCATCCGCTTGGAAAGCTGGTGCCTGCTCTGAGGCAGATCGACTTCTTCCTGATGGCCAGGGATCCCCTGGAGCAAGTCCTTGTGAGCGGTATACTGAAGAAAATAAGAAGCATACCACAGGTGCTCACAGCCTATGAGATCGACCCCGCCGGGACCAGGGATGTGGATGCACTGCTGGCAGACATGGAACTGCATCTGATGACAGCAGGCAAAGCATACCATGCAGAATAGTCGACAGGCCCATTTACACTTTCCTATGGTGAGAAGCTTGTGCTTAGGCTTTTTTAACAAAATTTTGCTCTATTTTTAATACTTTTGCCCTTAATAAATAAAAAGCACCATGAAAAGAATTCTTCTTTTGCTATCCATTGCCTTCCTGATCTCCTGCAGCAACCAACCGGAGTCCGGAACAAAAGCTGGCCAGGAAAATCCTGAGTCCGAAACCACTTCAGACAAAAACATTATATCCGAACCGGATGCAGAACCGGGTACTGTCGTACTGGAGCCTGAACAGGTCGAGCTCGACGCAAAAGAAGCTTCATTCACGCAGACCAGGGATCCTGAGATAGCTCAATTATTTCGTCAGGCCACCGGTGCCTATGACCAGGGTGATTATCAGAGTGGAATCGCATATTTCAACCAGATCGTAACAAAAGAACCTGATAATGGCAACGCTTATTATAACATGGGTGTTGGATATTTCGAGCTGGAAAAATTTGCTGATGCCATCCAGGCATTTAATCAGGCCATCATGATCAATCCAATGGACCCTCGTGCGATCAATTTTCGTGGAAGAGTATATTATCTGATGGGGGACTACAAAAATTGCCTGTATGACTACGCCCGTGTGGCAAAGCTTAAACCCGACGATCCGGTAGCATATTATAACCTTGGAACGGCAAAGGGCAGGACCCATGATTATGTCGGTGCTATAGAAGATTTCGATAAAGCCATTTCCTATGACCCTGAATATGCAGAAGCCTATTATAACCGCGGTCTAGCTAATTTGCACAGGGGCATGTTACATGATGCCTGCTACGACTGGAATAAAGCTCATGGACTTGGGCATTATGAGGCTGAGAAAGCCATTAAAGATTACTGTGAAGGAGGAGAATAAGATGGAAGCCATTAAAGCCCTCCTGACCAGGAGAAGTATCAGGAAATATACCGCACAGGAAGTCCCGCAGGAAATCACCAGGGAGTTGCTAAATGCAGGGATGCACGCACCAACAGCCCGTAACCATCAACCATGGCATTTTGTAGTTGTCGACAAACGGGAAATACTCGATGCATTATCTGTAGCCCATCCGTATGCAAAGATGCTTACACAGGCCACCCTGGCCATTCTTGTTTGTGGCGATAAAAGTATTCAGGAAGCTGAAGGCTATATTGTTCAGGATTGTTCTGCCGCTACGCAAAACATTATGCTGGCCGCACATGCACATGGACTGGGCTCAGTATGGCTGGGAATGTATCCAAGGGAGGAACGCATGCAAAAGCTCAGTGAGCTATTGGACATTCCTGATCATATCCTTCCTGTTGCCCTCATCGCTATCGGCTATCCGGATGAGATAAAAGAGGCCCCGGATCGTTATAAAGAGGAACGGGTGCATTGGAATAAGTTCTAAGTTAGGAGGTTTATTCACTTCGTTCATGAGATCGCTTTGCTAAGTTCTCAGTCGTTTCGAAGGAACTCGCCATAGGCGAATGACTGAGAAATCTCCTTCAATTCAGTAATCCAATAAACTATTCGGCTAAAATTAAGACTTTGTTCTTAAGCACTTCGATCACACCACCATTAACTTCAAAGAATTGCTCTTTTCCCTGATCATCTTTGATCTTTATCCGGCCCTTTTTCAGGACTGATATCAGGGGGGCGTGCATATTCAGGATCTCGAAAGAACCGTCAATACCCGGCAACTGCACCAGGCTTACTTCGCCTGTGAAGACTGACTTATCTGGGGTTATGATCTCAAGCTTCATGTGGTTTCTGTCTGTTATGCTTCGGCTTCTTCAAGCAGGCGTTTACCTTTTTCGATGGCTTCATCAATAGTTCCTACCAGGTTGAAAGCTGCTTCTGGATATTCATCCACTTCACCATCGAGGATCATATTGAATCCTTTGATGGTATCTTCAATGGAAACTATGGTTCCGGGGATGCCGGTAAACTGTTCGGCAACATGGAATGGCTGTGACAGGAAGCGTGATATCCTCCTGGCCCTGTGGACCACCAGCTTATCCTCTTCCGAAAGCTCTTCCATACCCAGAATGGCGATAATGTCTTGCAGCTCTTTATAGTGTTGCAGTATTCGCATTACGCGCTGAGCAGTATTGTAATGTTCTTCTCCAACAACATCGGGTGTCAGGATACGTGAAGTAGAATCGAGGGGATCAACTGCAGGGTAAATGCCGAGTTCGGCAATTTTACGGCTCAATACAGTTGTTGCATCAAGGTGGGCAAATGTCGTTGCAGGTGCAGGGTCGGTAAGGTCATCCGCAGGAACATAAACCGCCTGAACGGAAGTAATAGATCCCCTTTTCGTTGATGTGATCCTTTCCTGTAGTATACCCATCTCTGTAGCCAGTGTAGGCTGGTATCCTACCGCCGACGGCATCCTTCCCAGCAGAGCTGAAACTTCTGATCCGGCCTGTGTGAAACGGAAGATATTATCAATAAAAAACAGAATATCGCGACCTCCTGATTTCTCATCACCATCACGGAAATACTCAGCCATGGTCAGTCCCGACAGGGCTACCCTGGCACGTGCTCCCGGAGGCTCGTTCATCTGTCCGAAAACAAGGGTTATCTGTGATTCAGAAAGCTCTTTTTTGTCAACTTTCGACAGGTCCCAGCCACCCTTTTCCATGTCTTCAGTAAACTCTTTTCCGTATTTGATAACGCCGGATTCGATCATTTCCCTTAGCAGGTCGTTTCCTTCACGTGTACGTTCTCCAACGCCACCAAAAACTGAAAGCCCGGCATATTTTTTAGCAATGTTGTTGATGAGTTCCATGAT
>QMPN01000007.1 GCA_003648575.1 Bacteroidota bacterium | reverse complement strand
TGGGTACTAGTTCGATCGCAGGATCGGTAGCACCACCTGTTTGCAAGAAGAAAACATCATCAAAATAATAGGCTGGTGTTTCACCTGTGTGTGCACCGGCAAAGAAGTCAACGCCACCAAGCTGGTTGGTTCCGGCGCCGCCGCTGGCCTGTGTGCTCCATACCCATGCATGGATCAATGAGCCATCTACGTACATTTCTGCCAGGTCATCATCGAGATTGATCATATGTTCAACGCTCATCCATGTATCATGTGTAAAAGCAAATGGGATAGTTATACCATCAGCGATACATTCGCCACTGCCATCAGTATTGAAATATACTTCAACAGCCCACTCATTACCGGGAGCTTCCATATGCTGGAAATTATAGTATCCTGCAAAACCTGTAGGAACATACATCATCCAGTTTACATCAAATACACCGGCAGATTTGTCACCAAGTTTGAAGATAAGGTCAGTACCACCTTCAACCTCAACTGAGTTATCACCACTATATGCCTGTTCATCAACTATAAGGGCATCTTCAGCAGAACCGGGAGCATTACTCCAGGTTGTATAAAACTCAGGCTCAACAACTGCGATATAATCACCAACAGTATAATCTTCGAAGTCATCTTCATAGATAGGAGCAAAAATCTGAGTATAAGAAATATCATCCAAATAGAAGGTTGGATCATCACCAGAAAGTGCACTGGCATAAATATTCAGTGCGCCGAGCTGGTTGGCTCCTGCTCCGCCACCTGATTGTGTACTCCACACCCATGTGTGAACCAGGGTTCCGTCGAAATAAATCTTGGCTTCATCACTATCCAGATCAATTTCATGAATGATATCGATCCATGCACCATTGGAAAAACTAAATGGTGTGGTAATGTTATCTGTTTTGAGTTCACCTGCTCCGGCAGAACCAAAGAAAACCTCAATGGCCCACTCTGTTCCAACAGCTTCATAGTGCTGCAAGTTGTAATATCCACCAAAGCCAGTCTCAATATATAGTGAGAAGGCTACTTCAAAAACACCGTTTTGTTTGTCGCCAAATGGAAGTACGAGGTCGGTTACGGCTCCTTCAATTTTAACAGACTTGGTTGGGCTCAGAGCATAATCATCACTGATAAATGCATCTTCATCGGTACCGGGAGCATTGCTCCAGGTTGTCCATTCAGGTGCTTGAACGGCCAGATACTCGCCTACATTATAGGCTTCGAAGTCATCCTCGTAAATTACTGACTGGGCGAAGCTGTTCACGCTCAGAAAAGCAATTGCGAGAAGAAAGAGAAAAGTTCTTTTCATTACTGTAGTATTTTAATTATTAAAAGGATTATCGACGCAAATATAATAAATAATTGTAGAGGTGGCGGTTTAGTACTTAAAGTATTTAGAGTACTTAAAGTATTTTAGAGTACTTAAAGTATTTAGAGTATTTAGAGTATTTAAAGTTATTTATACAATTTACACTATTCCTTCTCATTAGGCACCTGGCACCAGGAACTATGCACTAGTTAGGGTTTTAATTACTTTTGCCTCATCATGATTGCCAAAAACCCTTTATATATCCCCTGGTTTATCCTCCTTGGGCTGGTACTAACCTGGGGTAGTTCCTTTATCCTTATTAAGTATGGCCTTGAAAGCTTCGGTGGCGACAGCAGCATTGTTGGCGCATTGCGTATAGTCATCACATTCATCGTGCTTATCCCTCCTGCGCTGATGCGTTTGCGGCGGGTAAAAAGGAAACACTGGATCATACTTGCCATTGTAGGGGTGATCAGCAATGGGGCGCCCGCTTTTCTATATGCGTATGCTCAGACAAATATCGACAGCAACACTGCCGGAATATTGAATTCGCTCACCACCTTGTTCACACTGGTGATCGGGCTGGCCTTTTTTCACCTTAAGCCCAGATGGCATAACATTGCAGGTGTTTTCCTGGGCCTGGCGGGAGCGGTAGGGCTGATCCATTTCAGCGGTGACGGTGGATTTGCCTTCACCTTCAGCTATGCTATATACATCCTGATCGCCACTGTTTTTTATGCCACCTCCGTTAATATCATCAAAACCTACCTGGTTGAACTCGATGCTGTTTCCATAACAGCCTTTAGCTTCCTCATTATCGGGCTGCCGGTATGCGTCTACCTCTTATTTTTTACCGATTTCATATATGCCCTCCGGAATACGCAGGAAGCCTGGGCCGGATTGGGATATATCAGCATACTGTCGGTTATCGGCACCGCACTGGCTCTTGTTTTCTTCAATAAGCTGATAAAAATGACCACTGCGCTCTTTGCTGCCTCGGTTACCTACATGATTCCCATCGTGGCCATCGCCTGGGGCATCCTCGATGGGGAGCAGCTGGAATGGAACTTTCTGCTGTGGATCCTCATGATCCTCGGAGGGGTTTATCTGGTCAACGCGAAGCATTTATTCTCAAAAAAAACAGGCAAAACCTTTGTACAATAATTATTTTTACTAATTTTGCACTCCATTTTTGACAGATTAGTAAAATAATAATAGATGTACGCGATCGTAGAAATAGCCGGACAGCAGTTCAAGGTTGAAAAAAAACAGGAGATTTTTGTCCACAGGCTGGAAGAAAAAGAAGGTTCTAAAGTTGAATTTTCTGATGTCATGTTGATTGACAATGATGGAAAGATCAATATTGGAACGCCGGTGATCAAAGGTGCTGTTGTCAGTGCTAAGATCCTCGAGCATATGAAGGGTGATAAGGTCCTTGTTTTCAAGAAAAAGAGAAGAAAAGGTTACCAGAAGCTGAACGGCCACAGACAATATATGACCAGGCTTGTGATCGAGAACATCCTTGAAAACGCTCCGAAGGCTGCAGCTCCGAAAGCTAAAAAGGAAGAAGCTCCTGCTGCCCCTAAAGCAGAAAAGAAGGAAGCTAAGCCTAAGGCCCCTGCAAAGCCTAAAGCAGCTGCAAAGCCAAAAGCTGAAGTAAAAAAAGAAGCTCCCAAGAAGCCTGCAGCTAAGAAAGCGGCTCCTAAAGCATCAGCCAAAAAGGCGGCTCCAAAAGCAGAAGCCAAGCCAAAGGTTGCACCGAAAGCCAAAAAGGCTGACGATGACAAGAAAGAAGACAAATAATCAGAAAACACTAAAAAAATAATATAATGGCTCATAAAAAAGGTGCCGGTAGTTCAAATAACGGTCGCGAATCACAAAGTAAACGACTCGGCGTTAAAATTTATGGCGGACAGATTGCCAAAGCCGGTAACATTATCATTCGCCAGAGAGGGACAACCCACAATCCCGGTCTCAACGTAGGCATGGGAAAAGACCATACGCTTTTTGCCCTTGTTGACGGTAAGGTTGAGTTCAGAAAAAGAAGGAACAACAAATCTTATGTCAGTGTTGTGGTTGAAGAAAACGAAGGTGAAAAATAATATCTCGCAATCATAAAGGATTGATGATCCTCTCCAGCGATGCCGGGGAGGATTTTTTGTTCCAGATCGAACATGTGATGAAAGTGTTTCTTATTTTTACAAAAAATACACTATGCTCCAACTGAATATAATCAATGAAGACCCTAAAAGGGTAATAGAATTGCTGCGCATCAAGAACTTCGATGCTGAAGTGCTGGTTCATGAGATCATTGAGCTGGATCAAAAGCGCAGGGAGACACAGAAAAAAATGGACGACAGCCTTGCCGAGGCCAATAAGCTGGCGAAAGAGATCGGCATACTTTTCAAGAGCGGAAAAGGTGGTGAAGCCGGTGCGCTGAAGGAAAAATCTGCCGAGCTGAAAAAGGGAACCCAGGCAATGGGAGTATTGCTGGATGAGATCATCGCCAAGCTGAATGAGAAGCTGATTCTCCTGCCTAACCTCCCCCACCCTTCCGTCCCGGCAGGAAAGAGCGAAGAAGACAATGAGCTCATCGAATCCAAAGATTTTGAAGTCACTTTTGCATTTGAGCCCGTACCCCACTGGGAGCTGGCAAAAAAATACGATATCATAGATTTCGACCTGGGCGCCAAGGTAACAGGTGCAGGTTTTCCATTTTATAAAGGCAAAGGGGCCAGGCTTCAGCGTGCGCTGATCAACTTTTTCCTTGAGGAGGGGCTCAAAGCCGGGTATAGTGAATACCAGCCACCTCTTTTTGTGAATGAGGATTCGGCATATGGCACCGGTCAGCTACCTGACAAAGACGGTCAGATGTACCACATGACTGAAGACAATTTATACGCCATTCCCACGGCTGAAGTACCCATTACCAATATTTACCGCGATGTGATCCTGAATCCCGGTGAGCTGCCTATTAAAAATGTGGCTTACTCCAGCTGTTTCCGTCGTGAGGCCGGTTCATACGGCAAAGATGTACGTGGATTGAACAGGTTGCACCAGTTCGACAAGGTGGAGATTGTGCAGATCAGCTATCCTGAAAAGTCTTATGAGACACTGGAAGAGATGCGCATTTATGTGGCATCCCTGCTGGAAAAGCTGGAACTCCCTTACCGTGTTCTGAGGCTCTGTGGCGGTGATATCAGTTTTACCTCCGCCCTCACCTACGATTTCGAAGTTTATTCTGCCGCACAAAAACGCTGGCTGGAAGTAAGCTCCGTATCTAACTTCGAAGCCTTTCAATCGAATCGTATGAAGCTACGTTTCCGCGACGAGGATGGAAAAACACAGCTGGCTCATACACTAAACGGAAGCGCATTGGCGTTACCGAGGATAGTGGCCGCCCTGCTGGAAAACATGCAATCGGAAAAAGGGATCAGCATCCCTGAGGCACTGAGGCCATATACCGGCTTCGACCTGATCAACTAGCAGGCAATATACTTAGCGACCTCAAACGGTCAAACTTATTTTCATGAGGATCCTCAGACATATACTTGTTTTGACACTGCTGCTGGCAGCAGTGGCGCCGGTATATTCACAGCTGATTACACCTACCAATAAGCCCGACCAGGATCGTGACCTGCAGCGCTTGGGCATACAGTATTACCAGAATCGTGAGTATGAGAAGTGCCTGAACATCTTCCGTGAACTATATGAGAAAGATCCCACTCATACCAATTACACCTATGCCCTCTATTCAATGATGGAGCTCAGGGAATACCGTGATGCGGAGAAATTGACTAAAAAACAGGGCAAAAATAATCAGGGACAATTGCGCTACAGGGTTGACCTGGGGTATGTGTACATACGTAGTGCAGAAACAGAAAAAGCTGAGCGGGTGTTTGAGGGTGTGATCAAAAACCTTCCTGCCAACTTACATGAGATCAAACAGATTGCCAGCGCTTTCTATTTGAGGGGCCAGCCTGAATATGCCATCCTGACCTACCAGCAGGGAAAGCTGCTGATGAAGGGTGAATATTCATTTCAGATAGAACTGGCAAGCATGTACGAAAGGAACGGAAACTACCGGGAGATGGTAGAAACTTTCCTGGATCACCTCGAAGAGGTTCCTGAGGCCAGGGAAAATGTACAGAACAGGCTACAGACTGCCATGGGACGTGACATAGAAGATAATCTACCTGATATTCTGAGGGAAAGCCTGCTTATCAGGTACCAGGAAAACCCGGAAGCTGTTTACCTGAATGAGCTGTTGCTCTGGCTCTCGGTACAGCAAAAAGACTTTTCATTTGCATTTACCCAGGCACGCTCCCTCGACAGACGCTTCCGTGAAGATGGATACAGGGTGCTGGATGTTGCGGAGCTGGCACTCATGAATTCCGACTACGATGCTGCCCTGGAATCATATGAATATATCCTCAGCAAGGGCAAGGACTCTCCTCTATACCTGAATGGGCTGATAGGATTCCTGGAAACACGCTACAGGCAGATCGCCAACGATATCATGATAGAAAATGAAGCAATGCTGGAGTTGGAATCGGCTTACCTGGAAGCCATTGATGAGTTTGGGGTGCAGCAGCAGACCATGCAATTGCTGCGTGATCTGGCACATATACAGGCTTTTCACCTGAACAAAGAGACAAAAGCCATAGAAAACCTGACCCTGGCCATTGCCATACCCGGACCGGAAAGCATTGCGAGGGCCCGTTGTAAGATAGAGCTGGCAGACATCTACCTCTTCCAGGGAGAGGTGTGGGAGGCCACGCTCCTGTACTCACAGGTAGACAAAGCCTTTAAGAATGAGCCCATCGGCCACCAGGCCAAGCTGAAGAATGCCTGGCTCACCTATTATATCGGAGAGTTTGAATGGGCAAAAGCACAACTGGATGTATTAAAAGCAGCCACCTCCAAGCTGATCGCCAATGATGCACTGGAGCTTTCGCTTCACATTGCCGACAATATAGAAGCAGACAGCAGTTATGCGGGATTGCGCTATTATGCCAATGCCGAACTGCTGCTTTATCAGAATAAATACGAAGAAGCTTATGCCACCCTGGATTCTATCATGCTGCTATCAGCCTGGCACCCCCTCTTCGATGAGGTCTTGTTCAGCAAAGCAGAGATCAGGATCAGGCAGGGAGAATTTACGCAAGCAGACAGCCTCTATCACGAGCTCCTTACCGAATATCCGGAAGATATCCTGGCCGACGATGCCCTGTACCGCAGGGCCATACTACAAGAAGAAGTATTTGAAGACAAAGAAAAGGCCATGGAACTTTATCAGCAGTTGCTCAGGCAATACCCCGGCAGCATCTATACCATTGATGCGAGGAGGAGGTTTCGGATCCTGAGGGGAGACGAGGTCTGAGACTTGAGACTTGAGACATGAGAACTCGGTACTCAGTACTCGGTACTATTTAAGGTGATTGGCCAGGCTGATGAATTCTTCTACGGAAAGCTGTTCTGCTCTCTTGCTGAGCATCTCGCTGATGGCTGAGGTATCCTTATCGCCGATAATTTGCTTCAATGAATTTCTCAATGTTTTGCGGCGCTGGTTAAAACCTGCCTTGACCACCCTGAAATATAATGCCGGATCACAGCCGATATCAACTGTTTCATTTCGGCTTAGCCTGATCACTGCCGATTTCACTTTTGGAGGCGGGTGAAACACATTTTCAGAAACTGTAAAAAGATATTCGATATCGAACCAGGTTTGTAGCAAAACACTCAGGATGCCGTAAACCTTATTTCCAGGCCCTGACCTGATGCGTTCCGCAACTTCTTTCTGTATCATGACTACAGCCGAGCGAAGCCTGTCGCGGTCTTCCAGCATGCGAAAAAATATCTGGCTTGAAATGTTGTATGGCAGGTTACCCACGATCTGGTACTGCCCGTTTATCAGGGTTTTGAGGTTTGTTTTCAGAAAGTCCTCATGAAATAGTTTTTCTTCGATCTCCGGAAATTTCGATGCCAGGTAATCTACAGCCTCACGATCCGTTTCAATAAACATGGGATCCAACTCAGGTCTTTCCAGAAGCAATCCGCTCAGCATCCCTGTTCCCGGTCCGATCTCTAGTATCACAGCAGGAGTACCGGGAACAGCAGATACGATCTTCTCTGCTATGTTCCGGTCAGTAAGGAAATGCTGGCCAAGGGCCTTCTTGGGAGAAACGAACATGCTGGTACTTTTTACAAAGATTGTGAATTTAATTAATACCGGCTCAACATCTGACATTACTACTTTGAACTCTGAGCTCTGAACTTTGAACTAATTCAAAACTCAAAACTCAAAATTTAAAATTCTGAAATGATCCCACCCGACAGTCTCAGCAATTCCATCTGAATATCGATGAGGTTATATATCGCCTGGTACTTCCCGGCGGCAGCGCGAAGGTAGATCACCTGCACATCACGGAAGTTAAATGAATTGATGGCTCCGGAGCGGAATTTCTCCGTAGAGATCTCCATGTTCAGACTGGCGCTTTCCAGGTTGGCGACAGACACCAGGTAGAGCTCTTTCCTGATCTCATAGAGGTCGAAATCATTCTTCATGAGGTTAGAAAGGCTGATCTCCAGCTCTTTTATCTCGAGTTGCCCGATCTGCTCACCGATTTTCGCGTTCCTGATCCCACGCCTGACGTTGCCACCATTGAAAAGGTTGAAACTCAAGGTAAAGTTGGCATAATAATCCATGCTGTTGGTGTACGCAGGATCAACATCAGTATATTTGACCCTTCTGTTGAAATGATCGTAGCCACCGTTCATCGACAGCACCGGGTACATATTGCTTTTGGCCAGGTTCACATCTTTCTTCAGTATCTCCTGGTTGATGTACTGATTGCGCAGGTTGCTGTTACTCGACATCATCGCCTGCAGGAGTGTGTCGATAGAATAGTCGTTCAGTTGTACTGTAAATTCATCCGTCAGGTGGTATTGTATATCCTCTTCTTCACCCAGTAATAGTTTCAGGTTCAGGTATGCATTCTTAAGGTTCAGTTGCTGGAGCAGGTTGATGGTTGAATCATCGAGGTAGGCATTTTTTGCCTGGAGCACATCATAGGTTACGGCTCCACCAAGTTCTTTCTTGAATGACATATAGTTAAAGCGGTCGCGCGACAAAGCTTTGACCTCCTCCGATACCTGCAGCAGTTCTTCCTGCAACAATGCATTATAATACGCCAGCACGATCCCCTGTATGGTGTTTTCTACCACGATGGTAGCATAGCCTTCTGAATATTCCTGCAGAGCACCCAGTTTATCTTTAGTAATATGCACTGCTAGTCCGCGGAAGAGTGTCCAGTTGAGGTTAATATAGGGCGCGATCACGTTGGTATAATACTCATTCCGTTCTCCCGGTACGGTATAGCTGTCACCCTCATCGTATCGGTTGTTCTGAAAAGCCCCCAGGGAGATGGCAGGCCACATTCCCGCTGCCCCCCAGCTGTTATTGTTCTCGGCTATCCTTACACTCTCAGCAGAGATGCGTATCTGGTAGTTATTTTCCAGCCCGGTAGCCAATGCATTGGCCAGCGACATTTCCTGAACAACTTGCTGGGCTGGCAGCTTTTGTCCGATAAGAAACAGGGCCAACAATACTATGCCGATCTGAATATGTTTCGTTTTTTTCATCATTCGTTGTGTCAATCGGTTATTCAATCTCTCTTCTTTCAAAAATATTGGCCGGCTCGAGCTCTTCTGCTGTCCTGGTATTTCCGGTCCACAGCCTGTAGAGGAACCTTCTCAGGTCATTCAGGACCAATATAAGCACCGGAAACAATACCAGTATGAACATTGTTCCTATCATCACACCATATGCCAGTGCGATGGCCATTGGAATCAGGAACTGAGCCTGGAAACTACCCTCCATAATGATGGGATACAGCCCGAGGCTAGTGGTGATGGTGGTCAGGATGATGGCCCTGAACCTGGCCAATCCTGCTTCATATACTGCATCAGTCACCTTCCGGCCTTCCTTTATCAGCGAATTATACTTCGACAGGAATACCACCGCATCGTTGATGATCACCCCTGACAGAGCCACCATTCCCCATGCGCTGAGCAAGGATACCGGGTATCCTTCTATTCCATGTCCCCAAACGGCCCCCAGCCATCCCAGCGGAATCATCATCAGAACAATCGTTCCCTGGCTGAATGATTTGAAGTGGATCATGATTATTAAAATGATGATCATAAAGGCGATGCCAAAGTATTTCTTAAGAGCTGCCGTGGCTTCATCGCTATCGCGTTTCTGCCCCTGGTATTCAATCTCAATGCCGGGGTACATTTCCTGCATCCTCGGGACAATTTTAGTGCGAATTTCCTCGATGATCGGTGGTACAGGAGCATAAGCGTCGACCAGGTTGGCATCGATCCTAACTTCACGTGACATATTGTAGTGCTGTATGTTCACCGGCCCTCTCCTGATCTCATAATTTGCCAGTTCTGAAAGGGGGTAATCACCTACAGGTGTTTTGATCTTCATAGCTTCCATTTGCCCAAGGCTGAGCCGGTCTTGTTTCGGATAGCGCACCCACACCCTCACCTCGTCTTTACCGATTTGCAATCGTTGTGCCTGGCCGCCATAAAAACCCTGTCGTACCTGGGCACTGATATCGCTATGGGTAAGTCCAAGGAAGTAAGCTTTTGGCTTGAGTTCAAGCTGCACTTCACGCTTCCCAATGGCATTGTTATCATTGATATCCTTCAATATCTTGATGTTGCCCATCTCACGCATCATGAAGTCCCTGGCATTCTGCAATTCATCCAGGTCCTTGCCAAGGAGGCTAATAGACACCGGTATACCGAAAGTAGCCATCCCCTCAACGGTGAATTTCTCTGCTTCCGGAACATCCCCTATCTTTTTCCTTAGCATTTCAACGATCTCGAAGCTGCTCAATGGTGCATCCTCCAGGTTTCTCAACAACACAAATATGTTTCCGGAATGCGCGCCCGTTTCCTTTCCATTGAAAGCGTTTCCGAGCGAGATAAATGTATAATTAAGGACCCCTTCAGGATAATCAAAATCTTCCTTTATCTCTTCATTCAGTTCCCACATGGCTTCCTCAAAATTCAGGAGGTATTCAAATGTTTGTTTCTCTCCCGAGCCCGGTGTGAAGGCTAAATTCACATTAAAGAAATCGAACGGTATGGCAGGAAAGAAGGTAGATTTGATCTGACCGCCCTGGAACAAGCCAATCGTGATCATAAAAAGGGCCATTGGAGTTATGATCATAATATATTTCCATCGAAGCATGAAGCGCAGTGTAGGCGCATACAGACTATACTTCATAAAGTCCATGGCCCTGTCCAGGCTCCTCCTGATTTTCATCCAGCGGCTCTTCTTAGGGCTTTTTCGAAGCACAAATCTAGAACCCACATGAGCAGGCAGCACAAAGAAAGCTTCAGCAAGAGAAAACAACAGGCTCATGATCACTACAAAAGCCATTTCGAACATCATCTCCATCCGGCCTTCCAAAAACATTAGAGGCGTAAATGCGATAATGGTTGTAAGTACAGAAGTGGTTACAGCCGGGATCATTTCCATTGTCCCATCTATGGCTGCACGTCGGGCACTCTTTCCCCTTTCATAATGGGTATAGATATTTTCCGCGATCACGATGCCATCATCCACCAGGATCCCTACTACGAGTATCATCCCGAAGAGGGAGGTCATGTTGATGGTGATGCCATAGAGGGAGGCTATAATGAACATACCCAGGAAGGAGGCAGGAATTCCCCAGGCCACCCATAAAGAGAGACGGATATTCAGGAATAATCCCAGGGAGAGGAGTACCAGCGCAAGCCCTATACCCCCGTTGCGATATATGAGGTTCAGCCTGTCACCAAGTATATCGAAAAAGTTATAGGTGATCTCGAGCTTAACGCTATCATGTTTCGCATTAAACTCTTCAATGTAATCTTGCAGGAAGGATGTGATCTCAGCAAGGTCTTCATCAGCAAGTTTGGCTATCTGGATAGAAACGCTCAACTGTCCGTTCATGTATGCCCCGCTAGGTACATCAGCAAACTTCATTTTTACCTGTGCTACATCACGGATACGCAAATAGCGCCCGTCATCATCAGCCCGTAGGATGATCTCACCGATCTCATCCGGATCATAGCTTTTTGCCCTTGATCGGATCATGATCTCTTCTTCATCGGAACGGATCATACCTGCTGAAATATCCCTGTTATTCATGGCTATCGCCAGGGATATTTCATTAAAAGTGAGGTCGTGCCTGAGCAGGTCCTCTTCTGAAGCTTCCACCGATATTTCCAGTGCCGGGTATCCTGACACATTGATCTGCGACATGACACCGGAGTTATACAGGTCTAGTTCAATATCATCGGCATACTTCTTAAGTGTGAGCAGGTCTACATCACCCACCAGGCTCATAAAGAGCGCATTGCTCCTGCTCCTGACCTTATATACTATGGGCCTTTCTGCATCAACGGGAAAAGATGTGATCCCGTCAACTGCATTTTTAACCTCCATCAATGTTTCATCAATATCGTACTCACCGGTAGTGGTGACCGTGACATTGGCAAAGTTTTCTGATGAGGTGGAATTTACCCATTTGATTCCGACAATCCCCCTGATGGCTTCTTCCACACGCATGGTTACGCCTTCTTCCATCTCTTTCGGGGAGGCCCCCGGATACACCACGTTTACTACTATATCAGTAGTAGACCTTTCCGGGAAGAAAGACTTTTTCATGGTCAACAGACCGAAGCCCCCGCCCATGAGAAGGATGGCAATGATCAGGTTGGCGTAGAAGGGATATTTTACAAATGTTGTGACTAATTTTTTAATCATAATCTCTGCTCTTAACAATATTAAAACAGCCTAATAAGTCTCTACTACTGAGCCTTCAACTACATTGACCAGAGGCTCGACAACTACATACTCACCTTCTTCCAACCCATTAAATATCATGCTTTCCTGGTTGATCCTGAGGATATTGATCTCCGCTTTCCGTAGAATATTGTCATTAACAACATACACCATGTTATTGTTGAAGACAGCCCTGCGTGGTATTTCCATTGCATTCCCTGTTATCTCCCCATCGAAGGATGCCCGCAGGTATTGTCCTTCATAGAGTGGATTTTCCGAATTATTCTGTACACTGATAAACACGCTTACCGACTGAGTATTTCTATCTACATAGTCAGCTTTCCTTACCACGGTACCAGTCCATTCACCGGAACCATCTTCAGCGTTTGCAATCACTTTATCACCTTTACTGATCCACTTCACATCGTTCACATTTATAGGGACTTCCAGTTCCAGCATACCGGTGTTAATGATCTTTGCCAGGCGGCTACCGGGATTGGCAATGGAGCCTACTTCGAGCATCACGTCGGTAAATGTCCCGTTAAAGGGTGCATAGATGCTGTGTTTCCCAAGCTGAATCTCACTGCTTTTGATATTGAAATAATCATTAAGGATATTTCTGCTTGCCAGGAAGATCCGTTGCTGATCGGATGTGATCTCGGGTAGTTCAGGCAAAGGATCATTGATCTTCACCGCATCGAAGAAATCCTTGATCATCTGATAATCCTCAGGGTAGTCGATCTTAAAATCAGGAAGTATATTGGCAATGCTGTTCTGGAAACGGCTCTTGGAGGCTTTCAGATTATAATCGGTAATCTCATCATAGATCCTGATAAGCAGTTCGCCTTTCCTGAATCGCTGGCCCTTTTTCATGGGCACATTTCCCGGCAGGATCTCACCCTGTACTTCCGAGATAATGTCTATATAACTCTGTGAGCCCAGTCGCCCGGTAGAGCTGATAATATAGCTCACCTGTTCATAGTTCACAGGCAGTGTTTTCACTTTCCTGACAACTTCTTCAGGTATTGCAGTTTCGGGCGTTTCTTTCTGTGACGAAAAATATGACATAGCCAGAAATGCCACTGCCAATATGATAACAATTGATAAGACTACCGTTAATTTCCTTTGCATGATGTGTAATATTGAAAATGGTTTATGTTGTTTTTTGCAATAATCTGTTTACGGAGGCAACCAGAACATCTTCCGGTTGCAGTGAGTTGTCTTCCCTGATAGTATGTATGGCCTCTGTGATAAGTGCCTGGGTGAACCTGACAGTCATATCATGATCACTAACCTCAAACTCCCCTTTTTTCACTCCTTCTTCGATAATATTGCTTACCAGTTGTTTAAAGGCCTGCCTGAAGGCACCGGCTGCTATCTCCGACTGAAAATGCTCATCCATGGCCTTTATCTTCCTTTTGTGAACCTTTCTGAATTCACTGAAGTTGATCCTGATCATCTCTTCCATCTTGCCCATGGCGGAGTCGATATGCATGATCTGGTCTTCAATTATCTCCTTCCTGGCTTCAGCCTTCCGGCTGATGATAAAATAGAAGATCTCATCCTTGGATTTAAAGTGTGTATAAATGGTTTTCTTGCTGACACCCAGGTCAGCAGCCACATCATCAACCGTGGTCTTTTTAAAGCCGAAATGCCTGAAATGCTTCTCAAAAGCTCCGGCAATTCGTAATTTCAGTTTGTCTGTAATTTCTGTCACGTCTATTCTTCTTTTAGGGATTCGGGATCCTCTGTTTTCAGTATTCTTTCTTGTCACTCATAAATGGGGGTGGGTGGTGGGGTTTTTTCATTTTTATGAAACTGGTTTTCAACCGATTAAAAAACACAAAAATCCCATCACTATAATGGAACTACAAAGAAACTAAAAACTAAATTAGTTTCCTAAAGATATGTATTAATAAAGTGTTAAGAATAGTTAATGCGAGGTGTTTATGAATATTGATTGAAAATAATATCCATAACTATTTATAAGTAAATAACTTATTATGTTGACATTTTGGGTTGCATTACTTATATTTACGAGCTACAGCAAAACTAAATCAAACTGCCGACATGAACTCAACCGCTATCAATGGGCTGCTGATATTGATATCAGTCCTGACCTTATCAATTTTGTCATTTGCTCAAAATGCTGCCTTTTCGTATGTTTATCCGCTCGATGAATCGAGCAATTTAAATCCGGAACAGAATATTATTCTCAAATGTCTTGATGGCATTAATTCTGAGTCGATTAGCTCAGGATCTATTAGCATTACTGGTTCAAAAAGCGGATCACATTCTTACTCCTTTTCAATCAGCGAAGATGCTCGTACGGTAATTTTCATGCCTATAACCCCGTTCATGCGCGGAGAGAAAGTGGAGGTAAGATATATGGGAGACATGACTTCATCCCCGGGGGATCAGTTTATGGCATTAGATTTTCAGTTCCGGATCATCGATCACGACAGGGATGAGGTTTTAAATCTCCTGGAAAGACTTCAGGAACCCGAGGATGAGCAGGCTTATCAACCCGGATCAGAGAAACTCTTCGATGCCCCCTATATGGATAATAACCTGCCTGATGATTACCCGCCAATGACAGTTTTTAACTATGGAGAGCATGACGATGAATATTTCTTCCTGAATACTGTCTGCAGAAATGCATCCTTGCCATGGGAAAAATATATCACTATCATAGATTCCTATGGCACACCGGTATATTACAACAAAAGTGAATTTAACCGGCATAATTTCAGCATGCTTACGAACGGATTTTTATGCTATGCTAATACAACCATGCCTAATAGTGAGAGGGAGAAATATTTTTTGATGGACAGTACCTTTACAATTGTGGATTCGGTAAATACGGGCAATGGTTACATTCTTGATTCACATGATATGTTATTGCTTAGTAATGGTCATTATCTTGTCATGTCATATGACCCCCAGCCTGTTGACATGAGCCAGGTTGTTCCCGGTGGGGATCCCAATGCCATTGTAACCGGGCTGGTTATTCAGGAAGTTGACAATAATGAGAATGTATTTTTCCAATGGCGTAGCTGGGATCATTTCGAGATCACCGATGCCACTTCCGATATAAATATGCAAGCATCAACGATCGACTATGTTCATGGAAATGCCTTTGAAATAGATGTTGATGGCCATATTTTGGTATCGAGTCGCAACCTGGATGAGATAACAAAGATAGACTACAACACAGGTGATGTTATATGGAGATTTGGCTTGAATTGTGAAAACAATATGTTCCAGATCCTGAATGATCCTCATGGTTTTTCACATCAGCATGATATTCGCCTTCTCTCGAATGGACACTATTCAGTATACAATAATGGAAACTTGAATATTCCCCAGGTATCCAATGCCCTTGAATATTCCATCAATCAAAATACCATGGTTGCAAGCCTGGAATGGAGCTGGCAGCATCCAACACAAAACTATGCCAGTTCCACAGGAAGCTTCAGAACCCTGGAGAATGGCAACAGGGTGATTGGGTGGGGTGGGACATGGCCACTGGCAGTCACGGTTCTGGATGATGATGATGAAATATTGCAGCAAATTTTCATGCCTGATTTTGTTATCTCCTACAGGGCCTTAAAATATCATTGGGAGACGAATGCTTTTAAGTCACAAGATATTTTATCGATGGGCAACTATGCCGGATATAGTGGTTGGAAAATGAATAAGCTTTATGTCTTTAATACCAGCTCAAAGATGATTTCAATCACCAGTATTCACCATCACACAGCTGCCTTTGAGGTTTTCAGTGATTTTCCTGTTTCTATATTCCCGGGATCATATAAATCCATTGAGATCGGCTTTAATCCGTCGATGCAAAATGGTTACGATGACAGGTTCACCCTGAATTTCGACAACGCAGATAATACGGAAAGAATTGCGATCCAGCTTACTGTAAAAGGATTTTATGATGATGAGACTCCTTCTGTAATGTTTGATCCCGAGCATGGATCAACAAACATAAGTCCCGATCATTTAATCCTTATTAATTTCAGCGAATCAGTAAAAAAAATCTTTGGGGGCGATATTCTAAATGAAGACATCAAGGACCTGGTTGAATTCAGAGAAGAATATTATGACGGTAACGAAGTATCCTTTACCGGAACGATCAATGATGTAAAAAACCAGATCACCATTGTACCTGATCAGATGTTACTGGAAAGCCAGCAATACTACCTCAAACTTAAAGGCAATATGATCGTTGATGAGGACGAGAATATCATCAAGCTCGATGAAGAATGTTACTTTTCTACCGGGCTTTTGATCGGCATGCCTGAGTCTTCCTACGACCAGGTCCAGGTTTATCCCAACCCCTTTAAGGAGACTTTATTGATTACTAATCCCGGAGGAAGCAGTAGTACTATTCAAATTTTTAACACGCAAGGCCAGGTAGTTCGTAACTTTCAAAGTTCCGAAGCCAGTGTTCAGGTCCATCTGTCCGATCAGCAATCGGGGATATATTTTATCAGGATATCAAATAATACAGGAGAAAATACCAGGACCTTCAAGCTTATTAAGCATTAGTCCAAAAAAAAGTGGAGACTGAACTTTTTATTGCCAATCTCCACTAATTATAAATTATTCTTCATTATTCATTCCAGGTGGGTATCCTGCCCGGTGTCCATGGTGCTCCAAGGGCATTCAGCTCCGCTTCGAGTGCAGGTATTTTTACTTCTGCAAGGTTCTTGAGCTGTTCCAGGAGGGGTGGAAAGTCTTCTGCCAGGATGTCGTACATCTGCATCTGTGTTTCCGATACCCTCGATGTAGATCCCCAGTGTGACCATACCAGTGCCCCTACCCTTTCGTTGATAGATGGAGGTGCCGGCCAGTTTTCCTCACGGCTTGCTTTGGGGCTCTGTCCACTAAAGGCCCAGCGGATATCATCCAGCTGCTGTTCCATTTCTGTTGCTTTGGCCAGGAGTTCAGGTGTAGCATCGGGTGTATTGTTAATGGCCTGTTTCAGGTATTGCACCCGTTCTTTCAGGTGGCCCATGAGCTGTTGCGAGGCCTGAATGGCACGGACCAATTTGGTGGTCTTCTGCAGAAATGCCACCAGCTCGGCACGATCAGGTGCCGGAAGGGTCACATTGTCCAATACTACTGTACTGAATTCGACTGGTTCAACCAGCTCAGTAATCTCACCCCTGACCCACTGCGCCAGGCTTACATAATACGTTCCCGGCATAATGGCCATTCCGTCCCTGTCATTGTTTGTGGGAGAATACTTGTCGTCTCTCAGCCTAATATTTCCCATCGACGGATAGGTCATGTTCCAGGCCATTCTTTTCAAACCTTTTGAGATAGATTTATTGATCTTCCTTACAATATTTCCTTCCTGGTCGGTGATGGTAAATATCAGATAAGGCTTCACTTCATTCTCCTCAGCCCTCAGCTCTTCCATACCTGGAATAGGAATAGGTTTTTTATCCTTCACGAGCTTACCTTCTTCTTCTTTCCTCATTTGCTTGAGGGTCTTGGGTGATTCCTTGACATAATATGTAAATACTGCCCCGAAATCAGGATTCTTGCCATAATATGGTGTCGACCCCTGTCCGTAACGCCCCCTGGTCATGGTATACATGAGCGCATCGTTAATGGGGAAGATATAAGCTGAAGAATCATAAAGTTCTTTGTTGAGTACGCGCAAGGGTGAATAGTCATCGAGGATATAGAATCCACGACCAAAGGTGGCCAGCACCAGGTCAGTCTCCCGTTCCTGTATCACCATATCCTTTACCGCTACTGATGGCAATCCTGACTTCAATTGTGTCCAGATCTTGCCTCCGTCGATGCTGAAAAAAGCACCAAACTCGGTACCCACAAACAACAGCTCCGGCACCACATTGTCCTGCTCAATGGTATGAACAGTACCATTTTCCGGCAGATTGCTGCTGATGGATGTCCAGGTCCTTCCCTTGTCAGTACTTTTCAGGATATACGGTTTAAAATCATCGCGCTTATGGTTATCGAATGAAGCATACACCACATTTTCATCATACTTGTCGGGAAGAATATCGCTCACATAGGTATATTCCGGTACACCCGGGAAAGTCTTCACCTGCTGCCAATCTCCGCCAGCATCTTCTGTCACAGAGATCACTCCGTCGTCGGTACCGACATAAAGGAGGTCTTCTTTCACCTTTGATTCTGCCAGGGAGACAGCCATCCCGAAGAGGGAGGTTGACACATCTTTCTGAACAGCATCCACTCCCCAGTAGCGGTCCATTACCGGCCATGTATTCCTGTCGACCTGAGCGGTGATATCATCACTGATCACTTCCCATTTATCGCCACGGTTATCACTTTTGAACACCTTGTTGGCTGCCATATAAAGCCTTGTGCCATTATGCGGGCTGATGATAAAGGGTGTATTCCAGTTCCACTTATATGTATCTTCTCCTTTGCTTGGCTGAGGTTTTATCCCTGTGCCCTGTCCGCTTTTCTTATCGTAGCGTGTGATGTTCCCGTACTGGTATTCAGAATAAACGATATCCGGATTTTCAGGATCGATCGCCTGCCAGAATCCGTCTCCACCCAGGGTCACCACCCATTCACCGGCACTTACGCCCTGCCGGCTGGTATTCTGTGACGGGCCACCAAAGCTGCTGTTGTCCTGTGTTCCACCATATACCCAGTAAAAGGGCCAGGTATTATCAACGTTCACGCGATAAAACTGAGTAAGCGGGAGGTTGGATTTGAAAATATAGTTTTTCCCGGCATCGTAGGTTTCATATACACCTCCATCGCCACCGATTATAAAGTGTTCTGTATTTTTTGGATTGATCCACATGGCATGGTCGTCGACATGACGGCTGTTGTTTCCAATGCTTTTCCAGGTCTTCCCTCCGTCGAGAGTCACCTTTGAGACTGTTTCAACGGAATAAACCTTATCCACATCCCTGGGATCACAATAGATCTCATTATAGTATTGTCCGCTGGCATGATGGCTACCCATCTTTTTCCAGGAAGCGCCCCTGTCGCCGGTGCGGAAAAAACCTCCACTTTCGCCGGAAGCCTCGATAATGGCATATACCACATCAGGGTTCACGGGAGAAATGGCCAGGCCTATGCCGCCAACATCACCGCCAGGCAGCCCTGACTTCAGCTTTTTCCATGTCTTACCGCCATCGTTGGTTTTATGTATACCCGATTCAGGGCCTCCACCGATCTTGGTGTGCACATGACGCCTGCGCTGCTCGGATGCAGCATAAATAACATCCGGATTGCGGGGATCCATCACTATATCGTTGATCCCGGTATGTTCACTGATCTCCAGCACCAGTTCCCATGTAGTTCCGCCATCAACAGTTTTATATAAACCTCTTTCTCCTCCGGGGCCCCATACAGAACCTTCAGCAGCCACATAAACTACATCAGAATTCCTTGGGTCGATCAGGATCTTGCCAATCTGGCGGGATTCTTTCAGCCCCATATTTTTCCATTTCTTCCCTCCGTCGATAGACTTATATACTCCGTTCCCATATCCCAGGGCACGCTGGTGGTTGTTCTCACCTGTTCCTGCCCATATCACATGATGGTTGTTAGGATCCAGCGCCAGGCAGCCGATGGAATAAGCCCCATAGTTATCGAAGATAGGAGAAAAGGTGGTCCCGTTGTTTACGGTTTTCCAGATATGCCCTGATGCCACAGCCACATAATATTCACTGGGGTTGCAAGGATTCACGGCAAAGTCGGCAATACGGCCGGAAGTGAAAGCCGGCCCGATGCCCCTCCACTTAAGCCCACTCACCTGTCCTGAGGTGATGGTATCGTTTTTTTCATCAGATTTTTTCTTTTTCTGGGCAAAGGCATCACCGGGTGCAATCACAAGCATCAGTACCGCCAATACCAGTAACGCCTTACTGAGTGCGGAGAGTAGAGATTTCATTATATTGATTTTAGTTAGAAATTTTGTTGGAAGATTCAAAGATAGGAAAAAGAGCCACTGGTTTCTAGTTACTGGTCCCTAGTTTTTTACCAGTAACCAGCAGCTAGTAGCCAGAAACCAGTTCCACTAATGAAAATGCCTAAAAACTATCGCGCCCTTCGCTTTCCCTATCACTTCTGCAAGTTCCTCTTCCGTCGAATCCTTAATCTTTTTCACTGACTTAAAATTCCACAGGAGTTTCTGCGCTGTGTTGAAACCGATGCCTTCGATCTCGGTGAGTTCCGACTTGATCGTACCTTTTTCCATGCGTTTGCGATGGTGGGTGATGCCGAAGCGGTGAGCCTCGTCACGCAGGTGACGGATCACCCGGAGGGTCTCGGAGGTCTTGTCGAGGAACATGGGCAGGCTGTCGCCGGGATAATAGATCTCTTCCAGCCTCTTGGCAATGCCGATGATGGTGATCTTGCCCCTCAGCCCCAGCTTCTCCAGACTCTTCAGGGCGGAGCTCAGCTGCCCCTTACCTCCATCGATCACAATGAGCTGAGGAAGGGTTTTTTTCTCCTTCAGCAGGCGCTTGTATCTTCTTTCAATGATCTCCTCCATAGAAGCAAAATCATCCGGTCCTTCCACCGTACGAATATTATAATGTCTGTATTCTTTCTTAGCCGGACGTGCATTTTTAAAACATACCATGGCCGCCACCGGGTAATCACCCTGCAGGTTCGAATTATCAAAGCATTCGATATGCTCAGGCAAAACGCTCATGCGAAGATCTTTCTGCATGGTATCCATGATCCTGCGGCTATGGCGCTCAGGGTCGGTAAGGTCCTGCCTTTTTTGTTTCTCAAGCTTATAATATTTTGCATTCCGCTCCGATAACTCCAGCAGTTGCTTTTTATCTCCCCTCCGGGGGATGGTAATCTTCAGATCAGGAAGCTCTACCAGAGGGCGCATGGGCAATAGCAATTCCTTGCTGCTATCTCCGAAACGCTGACGTAGGTCGGTAATAGCAATGCTCAGCAATTCCTCCGGCGATTCGTCCAGCTTTTTCTTCAGTTCTATAGTATGTGCCTGAACAATGGCACCGTTTACCACACGCAGATAATTCACATATCCCGACTTTTCATCCGTCAGGATAGAAAACACATCCACATTATGGATCTTCGGGTTGACCACGGTGGATTTGCTTTTATAATTTTCGAGCAGTCCAAGCTTTTCTTTGATGATCTGCGCCTTCTCAAATTCGAAGATCTCCGCATGTTTCATCATCAGCTTTTTCAATTCTTTTATGATGGTGCTGATGTTACCCTTGATAATCTCACGGATATCCTGTATCGATCTGTTATAATCTTCTTCGCTTTGCTTCCCAACGCAGGGAGCAAGGCAATTGCCAATATGATATTCGAGGCAGACTTTGAATTTTCCGCTTTCAACATTTTTCTCACTGAGATTGTGTTTGCAGTTTCGGAGCGGATAGAGTGAACGAATCAGTTCCAGCACGGTATGCATCATCCTGCCGGATGCATATGGGCCAAAGTACTCTGAACCATCGTCGATGATATTCCTGGTAGAGAAAATGCGTGCAAAGCGCTCATTCTTAATACATATCCATGGAAATGTCTTATCATCTTTCAGTAAAACATTATAGCGGGGCTGATATTTCTTTATGAGGTTGTTTTCAAGGAAAAGGGCATCCTGCTCGGTATCTACCACAATATGCCTCAGGGCGGTGATTTTTTTTACCATCACCGATATCTTCCCGCTCAAAGAGCTGTCTTTTTTAAAGTATGACGCGACTCTTTTCTTCAGGTTCTTTGCCTTGCCCACATAAATAACGGTGCCGTTACTGTCAAGAAATTGATAGATACCCGGCTTGTCAGGTAAGATCTTTACTTCACCTGAGAGATCGTTATGGGGCTTACCTGTCATAATTTATCCTTCAGCCCGTCCCAGCCCTGGGCCTGAATGGAAATGGATTTTCCGTCTGGGCTAATGAGATTCATCCCGGCCGCTTCTTCTGTCATATGTCCGATTACAGCGATGCCGCTGATGTCCTTGATCTTTTCATAATCATCGGCCTTTATGGTAAACAGCAGCTCATAATCTTCTCCTCCGTTCATCACGGCTGTGTTTGGATCTATCTGGAATTCCGCCGCCACGCTCATGGTCACGGCATCGATGGGTAGCTTGTCGGTATAGATCTGGCAACCCAGTTTGGAACCTTTACAGAGATGTTTGACATCAGATGCCAGCCCGTCAGAGATATCGATCATGGATGTAGGCCTGATACCGACACCTTTCAGCATTTTCCCGATATCATTCCTGGCTTCCGGCTTAAGCTGACGCTCCAGGATATAATCCATACCTTCAAGGTCGGGTTGCATCGCCGGGTTGACTTCGAATACTTTTTTCTCCCTTTCCAGCACCAGCAATCCCATATATGCTGCTCCCAGGTCGCCACTTACGCAGAGCAGGTCGTGTTCTTTTGCTGTATTCCTGTAAACGACCTCATCTTCGGAAGCACGGCCGATCACTGTGATCGAAAGGAATAGTCCGCTCAAGCTGGAAGTAGTATCTCCTCCCACCAGGTCGACACCATAAGCATCGCAGGCCTGCTTGAGCCCGTTATAGATCTCATCGATAGCTTCGAGTGAATAGCGGTTTGATACCGCCAGGCCAACTGTGATCTGCTCAGGGGTTCCGCCCATGGCATAGATATCCGAAAAATTGACAATAGCTGCCTTATATCCCAGGTGTTTCAAAGGTATGTACGACAGGTCGAAATGAACTCCTTCGACCAGCAGGTCGGTGGAAACCAGGGTCAGATTATCTCCTGAAGAGATAACCGCTGCATCATCACCAACACCGTACAGGCTGCTTTTATTTTTTAGTTTAATATTTTTAGTCAGGTGGTCAATCAAGCCAAATTCGCCCATGTCCGACAACTCAGATCTTTTCTCTTCATTCATGCTGTAAAATTCTTTAGGTCAAAAGTACCAAAAATTAGGATGAAGTCAGATACCAGAAGAACGATACCAGAAATCAGAAAAATTTTCTTATTTCAATTCTAATTTTTCTTTTCTCTTTATTGCCATCACACTTCTAAACAAAAGCTCTCTTCCTTTGTTGTAAATTATAGATTAACTTTGCAATCCGTTTTATGGAAATCTGAAGAGAGATAGAGGTCTCATTATCATGGAAGAAGACAAGAATAAGATCATAGATGAGGTAACGCAATCGGAGTACAAGTATGGCTTTGTGACCGATATTGAGATGGAGACTGCACCCAGGGGGCTGAATGAAGATACCATCCGATTTATTTCTGCCAAAAAAAATGAGCCGGAATTCGTGCTGGAAGCCAGGCTGAAGGCATTTCGGCACTGGCTTACGCTGGAGGAACCGGATTGGGCCCATGTGAACTACCCACCCATCGATTACCAGGATATCATTTACTATGCTGCTCCCAAGCAGAAACCGGAGTTGGAAAGCCTCGATGAGGTCGACCCTGAGCTATTGGAGACCTTTAAAAAGCTGGGGATATCCCTGGAAGAACAAAAGCGCCTTTCGGGTGTGGCGGTGGATGCAGTCATGGACAGCGTGTCTGTAAAGACCACATTCAGTGAAACACTGGAAAAGTACGGCATTATATTCAGCTCATTTAGCGAGGCATTGCAAAACCATCCTGAGCTGGTGAAAAAATATATGGGGTCCGTAGTGCCCTATACCGATAATTACTTTGCTGCATTGAACTCAGCTGTATTCAGCGACGGTTCTTTCTGCTACATCCCGAAAGGGGTACGCTGCCCGATTGAATTATCCACATATTTCCGTATCAATGCTGCCAATACAGGGCAATTCGAAAGGACCTTGATCATAGCCGAGGAAGGAAGCTACGTAAGTTATATGGAAGGCTGCACAGCCCCGCAACGTGATGAAAATCAACTGCATGCTGCCATCGTAGAGATTATCGCCCACGATAATGCAGAGGTCAAATATTCGACCGTCCAGAATTGGTATCCCGGTAATAAAAAAGGCGTAGGCGGAATTTACAATTTCGTGACCAAGCGTGCTATGTGCAAAGGGGTAAACTCAAAGATATCCTGGACCCAGGTTGAAACGGGATCTGCAGTAACATGGAAGTATCCCTCCTGCATACTACTTGGGGATAATTCTGTTGGGGAGTTCTATTCCGTTGCCGTAACCAACAACTACCAGCAGGCAGATACCGGGTCTAAGATGATCCATATTGGCAAAAACACCAAAAGCACGATTATTTCCAAAGGCATCTCAGCCGGGCACAGCAATAACAGCTACCGTGGCCTTGTACGCATTATGAAAAATGCAAAAGGCGCCAGGAATTTTTCACAGTGTGACTCATTGCTGCTAGGCGACAAATGCGGAGCGCATACTTTTCCGTATATTCAAACTGAAAACCAGTCGGCCATCGTGGAGCATGAGGCCACTACCTCTAAGATCTCAGAGGACCAGATGTTTTATTGCAACCAGCGTGGGATCGATACCGAGAGCGCCATTGGCCTCATTGTGAATGGCTATGCAAAGGAAGTGCTGAACAAGTTGCCCATGGAATTTGCCGTAGAAGCGCAGAAATTATTGTCGATCAGCTTAGAAGGTTCTGTGGGATAATATCAGTGTTGAGTTAATACTAGAAACAAGAAACCAGTAGCGAGTAACAAAATAGAGATATGTTATTGAAGATTGAAGATTTGCATGTTGAGATTGATGGCAAGGAGATTGTCAAGGGCCTGAACCTGGAGGTAAATGCCGGAGAGACCCATGCTATCATGGGACCAAATGGTACCGGGAAGAGCACCTTGGCACTGGCTATCGCCGGTAAAGAAGGATATGATATAACGAGGGGAAAGATCCTGTACAAGGGAACCGACATCACTGAGATGGCACCGGAAGAACGGGCACGACGGGGGATCTTCCTCGGTTTTCAGTACCCGGTTGAAATACCCGGGGTAAGCATCACCAATTTTATGCGTACTGCCCTCAATGAGATCAGGGAATACAGGAATGAGACCCCTCTTTCTGCTTCTGAATTCCTGGCCAAGATGGAAGAGAAAAAGAAGCTGGTAGAAATACAATCAAAGCTGACCAATCGCTCCGTGAACCAGGGTTTTTCCGGTGGGGAGAAAAAAAGGAATGAGATCTTCCAGATGGCCATGCTTGAGCCGACCCTTTCAGTACTTGATGAAACAGACTCCGGTTTGGATATTGATGCCCTGAAGGTTGTTGCCAATGGTGTAACATCACTCAAGACCAAAGACAATGCATTTGTGGTGATCACGCATTACCAGCGCCTGCTCGACTATATCGTGCCCGACGTGGTTCATGTACTCTATGATGGCAAGATCGCCATGACAGGTGGAAAAGAGCTGGCCTTCGAATTGGAAAACAAAGGATACGACTGGATCAAAAAAGAAGTGGAATAAGCATATGGGAACAAAGGAATCCATAGCGTTGAAAGAAAAGATGGAACAGCTGTTCGACGAGAACAGGCAAGATATCATGCGCCATGACCATCCAACATTGGGTAAAGCCAGGGAAGAGGCCATTGCTTCCTTCTCCAGGCTTGGTTTCCCGCATAATAAGCTTGAAGACTGGCGAAATACTGATCTCAGCGAGACCCTTAAAAGGAAATATACAACCCTCTTCAGCCCCGGCCATGATAACTTGAGTATCGACCAGATATTCAAGTGTAATATACACGAGCTCGAGACAGATCAGATCTCATTATTGAATGGCTGGTTCATCGACACCAAAGAACCACTACAGCTGCACGAAAATGGTGTGATCGCCGGCAGTCTGGCAGCGGCCATGGAAGCATATCCGGAGATCTTCGAAACACATTACAGCAAATATGCCGATAAAGAAAAAGATGCCTTCCAGGCGTTGAACCTCGCCTTCGCACAGGATGGCTTTTTCATCTATGTGCCCGACAATGTTGTTGTGGACAAGCCGATGCAGATGGTAAGCATCATCAACTGGGAGGAAGGGCTTTTCATTCAAACCCGTAACCTGGTGATCCTGGGCAAGAACTCTAAGATGACCATGGTGCATTGTGACGACTCCACCAACCAGGAGGCCATGTTCAAGAACTCTGTCACAGAGGTCTTTATCGATGAGGGTGCAAACCTGGAGCACTATAAGCTTCAGAACCTCAACAACCAGTCTACCCTGATCAATTCTACCTGGTTTCGCCAGATGAAAGACAGCAGCCTGAAGTCGAATGCCATCACCCTGAATGGAGGACTTATCCGAAATTACACACATACCGTGATGGATGGTGAAGGAGCTTCAGCTGAAATTTATGGTGTTTACCTGATGGATAAAACACAGCATGTCGACAACCAGGTTTTTGTTGATCATGCCAAGCCGAATTGCTACAGCAACGAGCTTTTCAAAGGCATACTCGATGATGAAGCCAGCGCTACTTTTAACGGACATGTGCTGGTGAGAAAAGACGCTCAGCAAACCAATGCATTTCAGAACAATAAGAATATCCTCATGACGGATTCTGCCAGGGCCTATGCCATGCCTTTCCTGGAGATATATGCCGATGATGTAAAATGCTCACATGGTGCCACAGTAGGTCAGCTCGACCCTGAAGCCATGTTCTATCTGCGCCAACGTGGGATTTGTGAAGCCAATGCACGCCTACTGCTACTTTATGCCTTTGCCGGTGAGATCGTGGATAAGATCAGCATAGATGCACTCAAAGTCAGGGTGGATGATATGATCCGCAAGCGCCTTAAAGGCGAACTACATATCTGCGATACCTGTGCGCTGCACTGTGAAGGGCCAAACATGGATATACTTTTCGACATCGATATGACAAAGGTTTAGGTTTTATAGAAATTTAATTTTTGCATTTTAGAGCCTGTTTATCGTATATTTATCCAAATAATATAAATGACCATGGCATTTGACATACATAAGATCCGTTCTGAATTTCCCATCCTGAAAAGGAAGGTGTATGATAAGCCCCTGGTCTACTTCGATAATGCGGCTACCACACAAAAGCCCCAGGCTGTTATCGATCGCATATCGGATTATTATGCGAATGAGAATTGCAACATCCACAGAGGGGTGCATCTTCTCAGCCAGGAGGCTACCACAGCCTTTGAAGAAACCCGGGATCAGATTGTTGCATTTATCAATGCCCCAAAGAGGGAAGAAGTTATTTTTACCAAAGGAACGACCGAATCCATTAACCTCGTTGCTTCCACTTTCGGAAGGAAAAGACTGAACGAAGGAGATGAAATACTCATCACCGGCCTTGAGCATCACAGCAACCTGGTTCCATGGCAGATGCTTTGCTATGAGAAGGGTGCAAAGTTACAGGTAGTGCCTTTCAATGATAAAGGAGAGGTTGAACTGTCTGCTTTCAGTGACATGATTAGTGACAGGACACGGCTGATAGCTGTGGCCCATATTTCCAACACCCTGGGGACCATTAACCCGGTGAAGGAAATGATAAGCCTGGCCCATAAAAAAAATATTCCTGTTCTTATCGATGGCGCCCAGGCCATATCCCATCTGAAGGTGGACGTAGACGATCTGGACTGTGATTTTTATTGCTTTTCGGGGCATAAAATATATGCTCCTATGGGGGTGGGCGTTCTGTATGCCAAAGAAGAACATCTTGAAAATATGCCCCCTTATCAAAGTGGTGGTGAGATGGTCGAGAGGGTCAGCCTGAATGAAACAAGCTTTAATGAGTTGCCCCTTAAATTCGAAGCAGGAACACCCAATGTGGAGGCTGTGCTTGGCATGGGGACCGCCATCTCCTACATGGAAGATATTGGAATTCAAGAAATTGCCACCTATGAGAAAGACCTGCTTGCTTACGGAACAAAACGCTTGCAGGAAATTAATGGCTTGCATATCTATGGGACTGCCACTCATAAGACGGGGGTGCTTTCCTTCATAATCGACGATATCCATTCTTACGATGCCGGAACGATCATCGACAAGTTTGGAATTGCCGTTCGAACAGGCCATCATTGTGCCCAACCGGTCATGGATAGCTTCGGCATCCCCGGAACCATCAGGGCATCCCTTGCCATTTATAATACCAAAGAAGAAATCGACCAGCTGGTGGAAGCCATCCACCAGGTAAAAAATATGTTTAGATAAAACCAGATCTAAAAAATGACCATTCAGGAAATACAAGAGCAGATTGTTAGTGAATTCAGTTACTTCGAAGATTGGATGGATCGCTATAACCATCTGATCGACATGGGAAGAAACTGCCCCTTGATCAACGAGAAATTTAAGACCAAAAACTACCTGATCTCAGGATGTCAGTCGAGGGTTTGGCTACATGCCGCAATGGTCGACGGCCAGATCGTTTTCACTGCTGATAGCGATGCAGTGATCACCAAAGGCATCATAAACTTACTGATCAGGGTGTTCAGCCAGCAACCGGCAGAGGATATCATTGATGCAGATATTTCATTTATCGATAAGATCGGTTTGAAAGAGCACCTCTCTCCTACCCGTTCGAACGGCCTGATGTCGATGATCAAGCAGATGAAGCTCTATGCCCTGGTATTTAAAACCAAATCTCAAAACCCTGGGGAGTAAATTATGAGCAAAAAAGAAACCGAGAAGAAGATCATTGAACAGCTGAAAATGGTATTTGATCCTGAGATTCCGGTGAACATTTACGATATCGGACTGATCTACGAGATCAATGTACTTGAAGAAGGGAAGGTACATATTGTGATGACCCTCACAAGCCCGAACTGCCCTGTTGCGGAAAGCCTGCCCCTGGAAGCCAAGTATAAAGCAGAAGAAGTTGAAGAAGTTAAAGAGGTTGAAATTGAGCTCACTTTTGAACCACCCTGGGATATGGAGATGCTCACGGATGAAGCCAAGTTGGAGCTGGGGATGATGTAGGTTTTGGGTGTTGGATTGGTTTTGAGTTTTAAGTTTTGAGTTTTAAATTAATTGGAATTTTGAGTGTTGGGTTATTCAAAATATTCCTCAATCAATTCAGGGTATTCATTATAAATTTTGCCATTTTTGCAGAAATCTGTCCTGCATGCTCAAGTATTTCTTTCTCATTTAATGTCATAAAATCGTTAAGCTTCTTTATCCAGTCTGTCATGTACATAGATTTGCGATTTCGGGCTTGTAGTTCAGCAAATGACAGATATTGGTCAACAATCAGGTTAAGATCTTTTAGTTCATCTTCTGTTAGATAATTTTTTGCAATCGAAATATCAGTTTTACGGATTTTCCCTTGTGGTGCATTTTTCCATGTAGTTAATCCCATATTTTGTTCTTCAGAATTTGCCCGTTGATATACAATTTCTGATGCTGTGTGCCCATGTATAGCCCAGTGCATTTTATTTTGGACGGTTTTGAAAAATAGTTGACTTTCTTCGGTATTTGGGTTATAGTCAATGGCGGTAGTATAAATGTCTTTGATTTTTGCATAAAATATTTTCTCAGAACTGCGAATATCCCTGATTCTTTCAAGCAGTTCATCGAAGTATTGGTTGGCGTGACCTATTTCTTTAAGTTTTTCATCATTCAGAATAAAGCCTTTTATTAAATATTCCCGAAGTTGTTTGGTTGCCCAAATACGAAATTGTGTACCCCGATGTGATTTCACCCT
>QMPN01000006.1 GCA_003648575.1 Bacteroidota bacterium | reverse complement strand
TTATTGCGTAGACGGGCGGCCCGTTTTTCATTGAGATCACGCATCTTGGAAAGGCTGTAATTTCTGATCAGGTCGTCATCGAGAAATAACTCTCCTTCGTCATAAGTGTCGAGCAGGCCAATGATGTTCAGCAGGGTTGACTTACCCGAACCGGACGATCCCATGATAGACACAAGCTCTCCTTTCTCTATAGTAAGGTCGATGCCATTGAGGACGTGAAGCTTATTTTGTCCAACCTCATAGGATTTATGCAAGTTTTTGAGGGTTATCATAATTAATTGGTCTTTAAGCATAGAGTATTCACTAAAAGTGTGCCACTGTTATAAGGAGCAGAAAAACAAATAGTTAGTTTGCTGTTAAATTCTATACTAAGGGTGAAATGTGTCCGTTTTGGACAAGTGCTGTACGCATACGAACAGCCTTATGTGTGTATTGTATGGAACGGCCATTTTGGTAATAGTATCGCCATGTTTTGCAGGGCACTCCATAGCAATAATGTCCTTTTGCATTCATTATGGTATTGTCGGCATCCCAGTATTCACTGTAAGCTAAATGTCTGGGGCATGTTTCACACTCGCGATCCTTCTTTTTAAAGATCTGTGCATTTGTATGACAATTACAGAAGGAAATAAGAAAAACGATAAGGAAAAGCTGTTTCATGGGAAGCTATAAAAGGGGCCGGACATATCAGGAATGCCGGCCCGCGTTTTTATAATGCTGTTAATCCTTTTTTTCTTCTTTTTTGTCCCCGTTTAAGGAGAACTTGATAGGTAAATTATACTGAACCCTGACAGCTTTTCCGTTTTGTTTTCCTGGCGTCCATTTAGGCATCTCCTTTATTACGCGTATAGCCTCATTATCAAGGTCTTCACGAACTCCGCGAAGCAGGGTAACATTAGATACTCTGCCGTCTATTTCAACAACATATGAGACGTAAACAGTTCCACTGGTACCATCCTTTTTCGCCCCTGCAGGGTAGGTGATATTTTCTCCAAGATATTTATACAGAGCTTCCTTGCCCCCGGGAAATATAGGCATATCTTCTACCACCGTAAAGATTGGCGGATCGTCTTGTTGCTCAGGATCCTCAACTATGTTTATTACTGTTACCTGCTTCGGTTGTGGCGGTGGCGGATCTACATTCTGGTTAACAACCTCCACCTTTTTTGGTTGAGCTGGTACCTTTTCTTTCTCTTGTGCCAGCATATCCGGGCTAAAGGATATTACAAACATCATTGATAATGCCAGCGGCAGGGCAAACAATAGTTTTGCCCGCGCTAAACGGGTTGTTCTCTTTTTGGTCATCATTTTGAACCTCCTTTTTAATAGTGATTTACTGAAATTATTAGTCAGATCGTTGATCTGTATCCCTGTACCCTGCTCAAAAAGCAGCGCACTGTAGACTTTTGCGTCTACCCCGCTATGTAATACCCCCTCATCAGCCAGATACTCATGCAAAGTTTTGATCGCATGACGGTATAGCCAGACAAAAGGATTGAACCACTGTATAATTGTTACGAATTCAAGTAACATCAAGTCAAGGCTATGCCATTGTCTGATGTGGACCCTTTCATGGGCGATAATTTTTTGTGTTTCGGGGGAATTAATATCCCGGCGGTTTATAAAAACCAGGTTGAAAAATGAGAAAGGCGCGAAGTTCTTATCGGTAAATACGATTCGCATGCCTTCCTGCCTGCTAATACGGAATCGTCGTATCAGTACGGCGAGCTGAATGAGCTGATAAAGAAACCTGCTCCCAAAAATGACTATACCTGTGAGATAGATAGCCAGTCCGATTTCATATATGCTTGAGTTTGCCTCAATAGAGGTTTGTATTCCCTCAGGTGTAATCACTACAGGGTCCAGGATCACCATTAGAACCTGCTCCCTGGCGGGAAGCAAGGTGCTGAAATCAACGAAAGGAATAATGGACGATATCAGCAGAGAGGCAAGCAAATAATAACGATTTGTTTTAAAGAATGTGTCCCTTCTCAGAAAGACAGCATAAACTACAAATAGGAGTGCAATGCTAAGGGATGATTGTATTAATATGGAAATTAAATTATTCATCGTCTTCTATTTTCTTGCGTATGATTTCTTCTGCCATAGCCTGCTTTAGCTCTTCCAGCTCCCGAATATTTAAATTATCATCGGTAGTAAAGAAGGAGACCATTTCACGATAAGAGTTCCCAAAATAGTTCTTCATGAAGTGTCCGAAATAGGTTTTGGTGTAATCCTTTTTGCTAACAAGGGGGAAATATTCATGGGCTTTGCCATAGGGCGTATAATCAACAAATCCTTTTTTCTCGAGAATACGAACAATGGTTGATACCGTATTGTATGCAGGCTTTGGATCGGGTAATTCATCAAGAATGTCATTAATAAATCCCTTTCTTAATTTCCACAATATCTGCATTAATTCCTCTTCGGCTTTTGTCAGTTCTTTCATCCTTACTTGTCGGTTGATTTGTAAACTAATATCTTAGTTAGATAGGTTAAAAAAAATGTTCTCCTATTGTAAATCATTCCATATATCATGCCAAACGTACAACTAAAAAACTAGTAATACAACTAAAAAGATAGTTTAGATGAAATAAGGCACCTTTTTTAAAATTGAAATAATTTAGTTTTTGCTTGCTTAACTATGACCTTAGTTGATTTTAGGCAGTGCTGGCGATGTGTTATTTTTAATGGATTGAAAAATGAAAACTGCATCGATTGATTAATTTTATAAATTTACATCTGGTCAAATAGAAATAGGTGGAATAAAATCGCGTTTATATTTTTGATAGAAATTTCAATCGCTCCCATGAATATATATACCCGTAAAAAAAGGTGGAACTGGATTCTTTTCTCTGCAGCAGTATTTATCGTTGTAGGATCACTGTGGTATTCCAATGTATTGGTCAATAAAATTGCACGTTCCGAGCGGAATAATGTCAGGATATGGGCCAATGCTATTCAGCGAAAGGCTAACCTGGTAGCATATACGGATAATTTCTTTGGTGAAATAAGGGAACTTGAGCGTAACCGGGCTGAAATACTTGCATTGGCCTGGAAGAATATGAACAGTGAGGTTAATTCGGAAGTACTCGACATATATTATAAGATCATAACCGGCAATAAAAGTATTCCGGTGATCATGACCAAGGATAATGACAGCATTATACATGCACGCCATGTGGACGACAGGGTTAACCAGGTAGACATTTTGGGAGGTAGTCTGAAGGAGGAATTCTCTGTTTATGATCCCATCAGGATAGAATATCTACCGGGTGAGTTTCAAACCCTATATTACAAGGAATCAAATATATATACTGATCTCAGGCAAATGCTGAATGATCTTAATGATTCCTTTTTATCTGAGGTTGTGCAAAATGCCGTGGCTGTTCCGGTGATCATTACAGACAGCACAAAGCAGCGAATTATCGTTAGCGGAAATATTGAGGGTGGCAGCCCCGAAGACTCTACATTGCTGGCCAGGACCCTTGAACAGATGGCATCGGAGAACGCCCCCATAGAAATTACGCTTACCGGGAACGAGAAGAGGTATATTTTTTATAAAAGCTCATCTTTACAGATCCAGCTGCGCATCTATCCCTATGTTCAATTCGGGGTTATCGGGGTATTTCTTTTGATTGCCTATTTGCTGTTCAGCTCGTCCCGACGTTCTGAGCAGGACCGCGTATGGGTAGGTATGTCGAAGGAAACAGCGCACCAGCTTGGTACACCGCTCTCATCTATGATAGCCTGGCTTGAGCTTCTGAAACTCAAGGGGATGGAGGATGATGCCCTTGATGAGATCAAGAAGGATATCGATCGCCTGGAAAATATTACAGACCGCTTTTCAAAGATAGGTTCCCCGCCAAGTCTTGACCCGATTAACATTGTGGATGTGGTTTATAATTCTACGGAATACATTAAGAACAGGACTTCTAAGAAGATTGAATATGATATTAGTGTTCCCGGCGACAAACCCATCATTGTTCCTGTAAACGCACACTTGTTCAGCTGGGTGATAGAAAACCTGATCAAGAATGCCATTGATGCCATGGCAGGCCAGGGGAAGGTAAGCATTTCACTCTATGAAGAAAAGGCAAATGTGATCATTGATGTCAGCGATACCGGAAAGGGCATTCCCAAGACTCACTTCAAAGCCATTTTTAATCCTGGATATACAAGTAAAAAACGCGGCTGGGGCCTCGGACTATCCCTGTCGAGGCGCATTATCAGGGAATATCATAAGGGAAGGATTTATGTTAAACACTCATATCCCCACCGGGATACGACCTTTAGGATCGTTCTCAGGAAAAAAGCCTAGAAAGGAAAGTCTTCATCTGTATCGGGTTGCTCTAATGCTTCAATAATTGGTTTGTCTGCAGTAAGATGGGTTGGATTACCTTCTACGTAGATGGATTTGGGATCGGTAGGACAGGCGTATTCACAGGCACCACATCCAACACAAATATCAGGATTGACCACCGGCAGGAAGAGTTTTCCCTTGTAGGGGCGCATGTTAACGGCTTTGGTCGGGCAATGCTCTGAGCATGCACCGCAATCAGTACCCTCTGTATGAACAATACAGTTTCTCTTGACAAATACGACCTTTCCGAGCTGCAGCACATGCTTTTCATCTATATTCAGCGGACGCAAGGCTCCTGTAGGACAAACTTCTGTGCATATAACACAGTCAAAATTGCAATAATTGGCGTGATAATCAAGACGCGGTTGCATAAATCCTGCCAGGCCATATTCAAGCAGGGAGGGCTTGATCACGTGTGTAGGGCAGGCGCTTACACACAGGTGGCATGCCGTACATGAGCTTTGAAAATGTTCGTGGCCGGAAGAACCAGGTGGGGAAACAGGAAATTCCCTGATAATCTTTTTAGGGCCCCTGCCTCTTCCCTGTCCGTGCCAACCCTGGGCGGATAGTGTCAGCGGAGAAAGGGCTGCTATCGTGAGCACACCCCCTGCAATAAGATTACGCCTGAAAGGGTCAAATTCTTCAACGATCCCTTCCGTATTTTTCCTTTTGTGGCTGTATAATACACCACTTGAAGGGCAGGAAGTAAGGCAGTTAAAGCAGCCTACACAACGTGAGAAATCAACCTCCTTCTCTTCAACATCAATACAACCCGCCTTGCACACAGCGGAGCAGCTACCACAGGATGTGCACAAAGCCTTATCGAGGCTGATACGAAAAATGGAAAACCGAGAAACCAGTCCCAAAAGAGTGCCCACGGGGCATAAAGTATTGCAAAACAATCGTCCGTACCGGATGGCAAGCCAGCCCACCAGGATAAAAACCGACAAAGAGAATGCAACCGACAACCAATGCGTAACACCCGGCTCAACCCTGTAGAGTGTATAAATGTCCATGGATTCAAGTCCATTGGTACCGAGATTGTTTAGTAAAAGGTAAACCGGCCTGAATAAATTGGCAGCAATTCGTCCGTAATTGCTATACGGATCAAGCAGGAGGAGCGGGCTAATCAGTCCAAATGCCAGGAAGCCGGCAGTAAGTGCTAACATGCCATATTTTATCCATGGAAAATCTCGTTGCTTCTTAAATCGTTTTGTGCGGCCCAGCTTCCTTTTAAGCCAGATAACAATGTCCTGAAAAGTGCCCAGGGGGCATATGCTTGAGCAATATACCCGGCCGAATAGAAAAGTAAACAACAGTATAAAGATAAATCCGGCAGTGGCCAGTGAGGCGATCTTCAGGAAATAGACCAACGAGGGCACAAATTGTAGATAAAGAATGCCCTGTATAAGCTTAGCGGAAAAGGTATTGGTAAAGTCGATAAAGAGGAAGGTCATCAGCAGAAAAAAGACCAGTGATATGACCACCCTGGCATGTTTCAAGACGCTGAACCCCATATTATCCCATTTTAATCCTGTTGATATTCAGGGAAGAAAGGTCCATACTACCAATCCCCATTTCATCTGCAATGGCGATATAGGGAATATCTTCCGGCTCAAGGCCAAAGATCTTGGTTGCAGCAGCATCTGCAGCTACAATATCAGCAGATATGATCAGAGAATCCAGCGTAATAACATCTTCAACTGAAACACCACGCGGACCATTACGCTTCATCACCCTGTAAGCATCAATGATGTTCAGATCGGGCTTTCTGAAGGTTGTATAATCGGCGATACACTGGTGAAGATCATTCTGATGCCACCAGCGCCTGTCCCACACCACGCCCATAAGGTTTTTCATGGCAATTGTGAGCTTAGCTGAGCTGTGGTTTTTCAACACAGGCACATTGATAAAAACATCTGAATCCAGGATAAGTGAGTGCACTTTCGTTTCAGTAAGGCTTTTACCCTCAGGCACATCTACATCCCGATAATAACTTTCGCTGTTTCCGGGTACAATGCTTCCCCCTGCCTTTGTTACCTCCTCCTCAATGCCACTATTGGCATAGCATTTTTTCCATTCATCACAGGTGTTGTCGAATACGCTTACCGATTTAGCACCGGCTTCATAACAACGCTTAACAATTCTTCCGATGAGTTCCGGGTTGGTGTTTGCTGCCCTTTCCGGTACTGCATCCCAGCCGATATTTGGTTTAATCACGACGCTTTGCCCCGGTTTCACAAATTTTGACATCCCGCCAAGGGAATTAATACCTTCGTCGAACATGGCGGGCGGATCGGTCCCCTTTACTGCAACAAGATCATAATCACCATCCTGGGGGGCGGACGGATTGCCCATCAATCGTGAAAAACCTCCCAATGTAAGGCTGGAGCCCGCCAGTACCCCGGCACCGAGCCCCTTGAAAATGAAATCTCTTCTTTTCATAAAGTAGGTTTTGGAAAACAGGATAAAAGTACGGTAAAATCGCATTTCAGGCAAGTCCCGGCTTACAGTCTGCAGAATTCGGTATTTTTGACGCAATATATTCTTATGGCCGGTATTTATATTCATATCCCTTTTTGTAAGACGAAATGCCACTATTGTAATTTCTTTTCGATGGCCTCTTCCAGGCATATGCCCTCTTTTGTGGAAACCATCAGGAAGGAGGTGCTGATTCAGAAAAACTATCTGAAAGACGAACAGATAAATACGATTTATCTGGGAGGAGGAACGCCGTCCCTGCTGAATGGCAGCATGCTGAATGCAATGTTTGAGGACCTATATCTGCATTTTGATGTATCGCCTGCGGCGGAGATTACTATTGAGGCCAACCCTGATGATGTTAAACGGGAATGGATACGGGAGATCGGTGATACCAGTATTAACAGGGTCAGCCTGGGTGTGCAATCATTTTTTGATGACGACCTGGCCTATCTAAATCGTGTTCATAGCGCCGAAGATGCTGATAGAGCGATTAAGAATCTGCAAGACAGCGGGTTAGAAAATATTACCATAGATCTTATTTATGGCATTCCCGGCCTGGATAGTGTGAAGTGGGAGCAAAACCTGAAACGCTTTTTTGATTATAAGCTTCCCCATCTTTCTGCATATGCCCTTACTGTAGAAGAAAAAACGGCCCTGCATACCCTGATTAAAAAAGGAAAAACCCAACCACCTGAGGACGCATCCATAGTTGATCAGTTCAAAATGCTTCTTGAACTGACGGAAGAAAACCAGTTTATTCACTATGAGATTTCTAATTTTGCCAGAGAAGGCCATTATTCACAGCACAACAGCCTCTATTGGACAGGAGGGCATTATCTTGGGCTGGGCCCGTCGGCGCACTCCTATAATGGTTATTCGCGAAGATGGAATATGCCATCGATGAAAGCATGGCTTGACCTGGCAGAATATTATGATGAATCTTTTGAGGAGGAGGTGTTAACTGTGGATCAGCGTTATAATGAGTATGTTATGACCTCCTTACGAACGATATGGGGTTGTGATATTGCTGTTGTCAGACAGGAATTTGGCGAAAAGCATGCCACACACCTCCTGGAGGGATCAGATCATTATATTGCCGACAATTCCCTTATTTTCAAGGGCAGCCGCTTGTTTCTAACAAATAAGGGCAAGCTTTTTGCTGACGGAATCGCTTCAGATCTTTTTGTATGATCAGCTTTTCTTTACAGCACAGGTATTGCATCCAATAAGCGTATATAATCCGCAGAAACCAAAAATGCTGGTTAAAAGGAATATACCTGCAATAACCCCAAGCACAATTGCGGCGACCCCACTAAGCGTTCCCATATAGATCAATATACCAACGACAATAGCCAGAATTATTCTGAGCAATCTGTCGAAAATTCCCATATTCTTTTTCATAACGATTAAGTTTTAAACCTAACAACCCAAATAAGCAAAGGGTTCATTACCGCAGCATGAAATGGTTTAATTCAAACAGAATTGCAGGTATATCGGATGATGGTCGGTGTACTTAAATCCCAGGTACATAGTTTTAATTTCAAGTACCTGTATGTTGGGGGAGCAAACGAAAAAATCGACTATGGTTGTAGGGGTTTGTCCCCCTGTGTATGATGTAGATACATCGCGATTGGTCGGAAATTCAGGGTCAAAAATCACCTGCCATTCGGAATTCGGGCCTGAAACCACTTGTTGGCCAGAAAGTTCAAAGGGACTGTCCCCACTAATAAATACCTCATTGGAATAGGTGACGGGATTCAGGTTCCAATCCCCACCGGCTATAACATAATGCCCCTCCCGGTAAGCGGAATCCATTAGTTTGTAAAGCAGTTCTAGCTGGCTGTTTCGAAGTGAACCATCATCAAATGCTGAGTTATGAGTGTTGATGATGTACAGTTTTCCCCCCAGGGAAATATCAAATACATTGATCGAATAGCACCTGTCGGGCATAAAAAGCCCCAATGGCCATGATCGATTTCCATCAAAAGCACCCCAGGTAGAACCGGAAGGCTTTTTGCTGGTGAAGAAAGAAATGCCCGATACTACCCTCCCCATCGGATCAAAAACAGGCATAGGAACGAAGGAAACGTCGTAGTTTTTGGTAAACAAGCCGGAATGCGACTTCAAGCCTGTAGCAATTTTTTTATGCTGATTATTGTCATACGACCTGGAGGATGCCGTATCAACCTCCTGGAGCAATAAGAACTCCACGGAATTAAAAGTTTGTATATATTCCTGAATACCATCCCAGTACGCATTATATTCTGTTTTCCCCGGACGCGACATCTTTCCTCCGTCGTAAAAGAAATCTGCGTCTTTACCCAATCCGGCATACCCAATATTCCAGGTGATCAGTGACAATGTATCTTGTTTTGTGACCTGGTCATATTTCTGAAAGTCACCCAATTCATAGACCCCACCTTCAGGCTTATAGTCGTTAATGGTGTTAATAGTCAGAATGCCAAGCAGGTAGATGACAATACCGACAACAATAATTATTACCAGCTTAAGGAGGTTAAGTATATGCTTTTTCATATCAGGATTTTACTGTTATAAATATACCTAATTATTTCTTAAATTTATGGCGTTTAACCAACCTTCCTTTTTGCATGGCCATACTTGGTACGATTATTAAGCGAGCTTACGAACTGAGAAGTATTCCCATTGAGATAAGGAAGAAGAAAGACTATAACAAGGCCCAGGTAAAAGTCTTGCGTAAGCTTCTCACCAAGGCACAGAATACTGCATTTGGTGAGCATTATGAGTTTCATCGCATCCTTGGCAAGGAAGATTTTGTGAAGGCATTCCAGGAATCAGTACCTACCTTCAATTATAACTCCATGTTCCGTAAGTGGTGGTACAGAACCATTAACGGAGAAGGATTCGTTAGCTGGCCGGGCCGGGTTAAATACTTTGCCCTGACCTCCGGAACCTCGGAATCATCCAGCAAGCAAATACCAGTGACCGGGGATATGATACGTGCCATTAGGCGTGTCAGCATTCGCCAGCTCGTGTCAACAGCCCGATATAAATTCCCTATCGAGTTCTACGAAAAGGGAATCCTTATGATCGGGGGAAGCACACATCTCAATTACAACGGAACTTATTATGAGGGAGACCTGTCGGGTATTTCCGCCGGGAATATTCCATTCTGGTTTCAACATTTTTATAAGCCCGGAAAAAGAATTTCCCGGGAACGGGACTGGGAAACAAAGCTTGAGGAGATCATTCGTTCAGCGCCCAACTGGAATATTGGTATCATAGTAGGCGTGCCTGCATGGATACAGATCATTTTAGAACGGATCATTGAACATCACGGGCTGAAGAATATTCATGACATATGGCCCGATCTGGCCGTATATGTTCATAGCGGGGTTTCCTTTGATCCTTATGTAAAAAGCTTCGAGAAACTCTTTGGTAAACCCGTGATATATAACGAATCATATCTTGCATCAGAAGGATATATTGCCTACCAAAACAGGCTGGATAAGAAGATCATGCAGCTGGTCGTTGATAATGGGCTTTTTTATGAATTTGTTCCCTTTAACGACGATAATTTCGATGGTGAAGGGAATATGGTGGATAATCCAGAGGCAAAAACCCTTGATCAGGTTAAAGAGGGTGAGGAGTACGCGCTCCTATTGTCGAATTGCGCAGGTGCCTGGCGGTACATGATCGGGGATACGATCAAATTTGTTTCCAAAGAGAGCTGTGAGATTGTGATCACAGGGCGGACAAAACATTTTCTGAGTCTTTGCGGAGAACACCTTTCACAGGAAAACATGAATATGGCTGTAAAGATGCTTCAGGATGAATTTAACCTGGAGATCAGGGAGTTTACCGTGGCCGGCTTCAGGCATGATAATATGTTTGCCCACAAGTGGTATCTGGGGACGGAAGACAAAATAGATATCGGGCTTGCAGTTGAAAAGATCGACGGATACCTGAAGGTGCTGAATGATGATTACAGAGTGGAGCGTATCGCCGCCGTAACGGATATTTTTCTGGAAGTGTTGCCACCAAAGGCCTTTTCAAACTGGATGAAAATTCACGGAAAAGAGGGTGGTGCGAACAAATTCCCAAGGGTTCTGAAAGGTGAAAATTATGAACAGTGGGAAGCATATCTGAAAGATTTTAAAAGCAAATTATAGATGATTACCCCGATTTGGGAAGGACTGATCCTTGGATTGACCCTGGCCTTTTTATTTGGCTTTGGCCCGGCGCTCTTTGCCCTGATACAAACCAGCATACACAGAGGCTTGTGGTCGGGTTTTCAGATGGCTTTCGGTATCTTTCTGAGTGACGCTGCCCTGGTTACGCTTTGTTTGCTCGGTGCCCTGCAAATTATCAATAAAACCCCTGAAAATCAGCTGGTATTCGGAATTATTACCGGTGTTATTCTGATTATTTTCGGGGTAGTCACCTTCACACGGAAGGTAAAAATGGCCACTGAAGAGGAGAGTGAAGATAGTAAGCCACCAAACCCGGTAACTTTCATCCTGAAAGGCTTTTTCCTCAACTTTACCAATCCCTTCGTATGGCTCTTCTGGATTCTCTGGGTAACCACTATTACTACGAATTACGAGGGGGAGACCCATTCAGTGATTGCATTGTTTTCAACCACCTTGCTGGTTATTCTTGCTACAGATATGCTTAAATGTTTTGGAGCATATAAGATCAAGAAGTATGTTACCTCCCACCTTATTCAGTGGATAAACTGGGTGGCAGGTGTTGGCCTGGCTGTATTTGGTATCTTTCTGCTGATCAGGGCCTTTATTGAGTTTTATTAAACCCAAAAATTTGAACCATGAACACAAATATTAAGAGAAACTGGTGGGTTTTGTTAATGAATGGCCTGCTGGCCATTTTATTCGGAGGCCTGGCCCTTTTTGCTACCGAGACACTGATGCTGAGCATTTCAATGTATTTCGGACTGCTGATCCTGATTGGCGGGATATTGCTGCTGATAGGGGCGTATGATAAACATCGCAAGGATAAGAACTATACGCTTATGCTTACCGAGGGGATTGTGTCTGCAATACTTGGTATTTTAATAATGGTTTTTCCCGGGCAGACACTTAAGCTGTTCTTCATTTTTATAGGCATATGGTCCCTGCTTCTCGGGCTTTTCAAGATTTATGTGGGCATTGTTCTTCGTAAGATGACGCAGTACCGTTATATGTTCATTTTAGGGGGTATCCTCTTGTTTGCAATAGGGCTGGTATTGCTGCTGGACCCGGCATATGTGGCCGGGATGATACTTAAGATCGTCGGTGCCATTTTTGTGGTCCTGGGTATAATGATGGTATACACTTCATTTGCTGTAAAAAACACAGACAAGGAACTTTCGGAATAAAAAAAAGATATAAATAATAACAGAATAAGATGGAAAAACAATCTTTTAAGAACTGGTGGACATATACGGTAAAAGGCGTATTCGCCCTTGCTTTTGGCCTGATCGCGCTTTTTATTCCTAATGCATCTGCCGACTGGCTGGTGCAGCTGTTTGGAGGGTTTATCATTCTCAGCGGATTGTTCCTGCTATGGGGGGCTGTTGGCAACATGCGGCATCACAGCAAGTGGGGCTTATGGTTTTTTGAAGGAATTCTTGATATTGTGCTTGGGGTGCTGATCATTGTATATCACCATATCAGGGCCGACCTGGATTTATTTATCATCTTTGTTGCCATCTGGGCTATTAGTGTGGGTTTTACCCAGCTGTTCGCTGCAATGAGCGCCAACAAGGGCGTGCGTACCAGGTGGCTTTTATGGATGAACGCCATTTATGTAATAGCAGCATCTATAGTGCTGTTCATCAACCCATACGAAACAGCCTCGCAGGCTCTTAATCAGATAGGAATCCTGGCACTGGTATTCGGAATATTCATTACGGTATATTCTTTCGGATTGAAAGAAAGCTAGTCAGGAATTTCTGAGGGAAGCGGCGCTATTCTTCGAATTTCATGTCTTTGATGTTTAGCTGTATAGACTTCACCCCGTTCCATTCATTTTCTTCGATATGGTAGCAGGCACTGAATTGCTTGCCCTCTCTAATGTTTTCATAATGATGCCCTTGTTGAAAGGCGATGGCTGAAAATGGGAAACCGGAAATATCAGGATGTACTACTTCCAGCTTAAGATGGTTTTTTCCTACCACCCTGGCCTTGCCGGTATCGACGAGGCCGTTGGTTGTAAAGAGAGGAGAAAGGTTGCCGGGGCCAAAGGGGGCAAACTGCCTGAGGATCCGGAAGAAGCGTGAGTTGATATCACGCAGTATGATCTCAGAATCTATTTCAACCTCAGGTACAAGCAATTCTTTGGTAATGTGTGCATCCACATAATCCTTGAAACAATTCCTAAAATTCTCTAAATTTTCCTCCTTAAGGGACAGCCCGGCAGCATATTTATGCCCGCCGAAATGCTCAAGAAAATGGCTGCAGGCATCTACAGCGTCATAAATGTCGAAGTCTTTGACTGAACGGGCCGATCCGGTGATCAGTCCGTTGGAATAGGTGAGAACGATGGTAGGCCTGTAATAGGTCTCTGTAAGCCTTGAGGCTACGATCCCAATCACACCTTTGTGCCATTCAGGGTTATACACCACGGTGAAGTTGGCCTCACGGAGTTCTTGACTTTCCCTTATGATCCGGAGCGCATCGGTAGTAGCATGCAGGTCGAGGCTCTTGCGCTCATCATTGAGGAGGTTGATCTTTCGGGCGATCTCCATGGCTTCCTTGTGGTCTTCTTCCACTAGCAACCTGACAGAATTCTTCGCGCTTTCGATGCGCCCTGCCGCATTGATACGGGGACCGACCATAAATACCAGATCGCTTATAGTTAGCTCCTTGTTGAAAATGTAGTCATTTTCTACCTGATTCGTACGCTTTACATTTCCAACAAGCAGGATGGCCTCAATACCCTTCCTGGGTCCTTTGTTTATTAGTTCAAGTCCGTAATGAGCCAGTATCCTGTTTTCTCCGTTAATGGGAACAATGTCCGCTGCAATGCTCACTACAACAAGGTCAAGAAGTGGCAATAAATCCTCCTGGGGGATGTTGTGTTTCAAGGCGTATGCCTGAGCTAACTTGAAGCCTACACCGCATCCTGAGAGTTCTTTAAAAGGGTAGGGGCAGTCGCTTCTTTTTGCATCAAGTACAGCACAAGCCGACGGGATCTCGTCACCTGGCCGGTGATGATCGCATATGATGAAATCGAGATTAAGTTCTTTTGCGTAAATGGTTTTCTCAATGGCTTTAATGCCGCAGTCCAGAATGATCATCAGGGAATAGCCATTTTCGCTGGCAAAGTCGATACCCTGATATGAGATACCATATCCTTCTGTGTCCCTGTCGGGGATGTAAAAGTCGACATTGGCGTAGAAACGCTTAAGGAATGTATATACTAAGGCGACAGCTGTGGTACCATCAACGTCATAATCTCCATACACAAGGATCTTTTCGCTGCCCTTAATGGCTTTGTGTATTCGGTCAATGGCCAGGTCCATATCCTTCATGATGAAGGGGTCGTGAAGATCATCCAACTGGGGGCGGAAATAGGAGCGGGCCTGGTCGAAAGTATGTGTTCCCCGCTGTACCAAAAGATTAGAGAGGTTTAGGTCAATGCTCAGCTCCTCAGCCAGTTGACGTACTATTTTTTCATCCCCCTGATCCTTATATACCCAGCGTTTTTCCATGTATTTACTTTGATGTGTAAATATACGGATTATATCAGCTGATGTTCTAAAAGGACTATAATAACTCCTTGCGGCTGGCGTCCTGCCTGATAAAAATAAAGAGAAGAATGGTAAATGCCCACAAGGAGGAACCACCATAACTGATAAATGGAAGCGGGATACCAATTACCGGCAACAGGCCTATGGTCATGCCGATATTTACCATAAAATGGAAGAATATTATGGAGGCTACGCCATAGCCGTAAATCCGGCTGAAGTTGGATCGCTGTCGTTCGGCAAGCTTGATCAGGCGGAGCAATAATGTGAGGAATAATATGATAAGGGCCATAGACCCCAGGTAGCCCCATTCCTCGCCTATGGTACAAAAAATAAAGTCTGTGTCTTGCTCGGGAACGAAGTCATATTTTGTTTGTGTTCCTTGCAAAAATCCTTTTCCTGCGATCCCCCCGGAGCCAATCGCAATTTTGGACTGGTGCACATTATAGCCTGCACCCCTAAGGTCCAGTTCTTTTCCCAGCAGAACATTAATTCGCTTTTTTTGATGTGGCTCCAGCACATTATCAAACGCATAGTCAACGGAGAACACAAAAGCTGAGGAGACAAGCAGAATTACAATCAGGGAAATAATGTTGGTGCTGGAGCGCCTCATGAAGTAAAAGATCACAACTGCAATGAATACGAGGAAAGCGATGATGTATATTTTTTGTATCAGCAGCGCGACCACGAACAGCACCGTAACAGCGAGGCCAATAAGCAGAATATTTCCCGTCAGGCCTTCACGGAAAAGCACCAGGATAAATACAACATATACGAGGGCAGAACCAGCGTCGTTTTGCAATAAAACCAGGGCCGCAGGCAGAAAAATAATGAATGATGCTATGATCTTGGTCCGCAGGCGTGAAAGGCTGACATTAAAGGTACTCAGGTATTTTGCCAGGGCCAAACTGGTGGCAAATTTGGCAAATTCAGCTGGCTGAATGGCAATACCGCCTATCTGGAACCAGGATTTGGAGCCGGCGATCTCCGTGCCGGCAACCAGCACCGCCATCAAGGACACTATACTAATGCCGTATATGAGATATGCGAAGGTGATAAAAAATGAGGCATCGATAATCACAATGATGAGTGCAATTCCCATGGCTGCAAAGATCCAGATCAGTTGCTTCCCGTAGCGTTGAGAGAAGTCGAATATGCTGCTGTGATCTTCGTTATATACAGCTGAATATATGTTAACCCAGCCGACAAATGCAAGCATAAGGAACAGCAATACTGTGATCCAGTCAATATTATTTAGTATACCCTGTCGTTCCCTCATTCCTTTTCAATCAGGTTTCCATTGATCATACGTTCTTCCAGCCACGGACGTATGGTTTCGCCCCTAAGGTATTTTTCAATCAGCAAGGTGGCAATAGGTGCGGCCCAGGTTGTTCCATAGCCGGAGTTTTCAACGATGACCGATAAAGCAATTTGCGGATTATCATAAGGAGCAAATGCAATGAACATGGAATGGTCTTTCCCATGAGGATTTTCTACAGTACCGGTTTTACCACACATTAGCAGTGAGTCGACTTTGAACCACCTGGCTGTACCATTTTCCCCTTCAAATACATCAAGCATCGCGTTTCGGATAAAGTCAAAGTGCTCAGAAGAGACACTTGTATATTGTTTTTCAGTATAGGCTGCAATGGGATTTTCTTGCCCCCCAACAGCTTTTAAAATATGTGGGCGGTAGTAATATCCAGTATTGGCGATGATAGCCGATAAATTGGCAAGCTGTAAAGGTGTAATCAGGATCTCCCCCTGTCCGATACCCAGTGACCGAATGGTTAATGCCCGCCAATGGTTTTTGCTATAAATCTTATCGTAATACGATTGGGTTGGTATATTTCCTTTGAGCTCAAAGGGGATATCGGTATCGAATCGCTGCCCGAAACCAAAGCTCATTACATGATCACGCCAATGCTGGAAACCAACTGAATCGTGACCGTAAGCGGGATTACTTATGATTGAGCGAAATACCTTCCAGAAATACGGGTTGCAGCTATGTTGTATGGCGGCATTCAGCCGGAGCGGTGTTTCATGATAATGTGAACATCTGATGGGGCGGCTTTCAGGGCCGTCGCAACTATACTGGCTGGAAGGGAAAAGAACAGATTCCTGCAATCCTACCAGGGCATTCACCATTTTGAATGTCGAGCCCGGGGAATAGGTCCCCATAATTGCACGGTTTATTAAGGGCTTCAGGGTATCATTGTTCAGTTTTTTATAGTTTTCGCTCCTGATACGCCCAACCAGCAGGTTAGGATCATAGGCGGGAGCTGTTACCAGCGCCAGTATCTCTCCGCTCGAGGGCTCAAGCACCACAATGCTACCGATCTTATTCTGCATCAACAGCTCACCATAGGCCTGTAGCTGAGCATCTATAGATATCTGGAGGTTCAGGCCTGATACAGAAGAAGTGTCGTACTGGCCATCAGAAAAAGAGCCTTTTTCACGATTGAATACATCCACCATCACCACACGGAGGCCCTTCTCACCCCGAAGCTCTTCCTCATAGCCCTTTTCAAGGCCGCTCTTGCCAATATAGTCACCCTGTGTATAATATTCATCTTTGTTCAGGTCGTTGTTGTTCACCTCCCCTATATAGCCGAGAAGATGTGCTGCCACGGGTATTGGATATTTTCTAAGGGTTCGTGCCTGTACGTAGAAACCGGGATACTTGTATAACTTTTCCTCCAGGTAGCCATAATCTTCACGAGAGATTTGCTCCAGAAAAAGCGAAGGCTTGCGATAAGAATATGCTTTTGCTTTCTGAAGTCGCTTATCAAAGGCTTCGCGTTCGAGATGCAGAAGAGCACATAACTCCGTAGTATCAAAAGCCTTAAGCAGACGAGGAACGACCATGAGGTCATATGCTGCTTCATTATAGACCAGTAGTTCGCCATTCCTGTCATAAATAAGCCCCCTGGAAGGATATTCTGTGATATATCGAAGCACATTGTTTTCGGCAGACAACTTATACTCGTTGCTTAATACCTGAAGCATGAAAAGGCGAATGGAAAAGAGGATACCGACCAGCAGAAAAACTGCGATAATTATATACTTACGGTTTTGATAGTCGGTAGATATCATAGGTTTTTCTCCATCTACAAAATTAGGAGAAATTATTTTGTACCGCTATGACCAAAGCCACCGGCTCCGCGGGAGGTTTCATTTAGCTCATCAACCTGGCTCCATTCTGCGTTTTCGTGGCGGGAAATAATCATCTGCGCAATTCGCTCTCCATCCTCGATCAGGAAATCTTCACGGGAAAGATTGATCATGATGATCTTAATCTCCCCCCTGTAGTCGGCATCGATCGTGCCCGGGGTATTTACCAGACTGATTCCCTTTTTAATGGCCAGGCCGCTGCGTGGCCTGATCTGAGCCTCAAAACCTTCAGGGAGTTCAATGAAAAGCCCTGTAGGGACAAGTATCCTATCCATAGGCTTCAGAAGGATGGGCTCATCGATATTAGCCCGGAGGTCCATACCGGCCGATAAGGCAGTTTCGTATGAAGGAAGAGGGTGCTTGGAGTTGCTCACGATGTTTATTTTCATTGGGATATAATTTTATTTTATTTGAATTCTGCCTTGTATTTATTTTTTTCAAGAAGCACTGCCATGATGAGGAAAATAATCATGTAAAGCAGGTGAACAGCATATTTGACCATTCCCTCTTCGAGTGGAAAATAAACGGACAAAAAGTAAAGCCCGAAAGCAATCATAAAGTAGAAAAATATATTACGCAGATCATAATTGATCTTATAAAATTTCCTGCTTCCGACAAACGACAGCACCACCATGGTAAAGTAACATGCCAGGTGTGCCCAGGCTGCACCGGTATATCCATATTTAGGAACGAGTAATACATTCAGTACAATCGTAATGATTGCACCCAAAAAGGCAATCATGGCCCCGAATTTTGTCTTGTCGGTCAGCTTATACCAAACCGAAAGATTGTAAAAGATCCCCAGCAATAAGTTTGCCATCAGGACGATAGGAACGATCGCCAGTCCGGATCTGAAATCAGGTCCGATAAAATATTTAAAGATGTCGATGTAGAGGGTTACCAGGAGGAAGATCAGCAGGCAGAAAATGATGAAATATTTCATCACCGAGGCGTATAGCCTTTTAGCATTTTCTTCCCTGGCGTGAGAAAAGAAAAATGGTTCGGCTGCATAGCGAAACATCTGTATAAAGAGAGTCATCAACACCGCGAGACGATAGTTTGCTCCATAGATTCCCAGTTGGCTTAAAATGTAGTTATCCCGATTTATTACATTTTCCGGCACGCTTATCAGGAATTTGAAAAGGACCTTATCAGACACCTCGTTAACCATACCAAATAAACCAAGGAGAAGAAGTGGATATGCATACGCCAGCATTCTTTTCAAAAGTGAGGGATCGAAGGAATACTTGATCTTGAAAATATCGGGTAAGAGGATGAGAAGCGTTAGCAGGCTGGCGATCAGGATGGAAATAAAAGCATAACCAATGCCAATATCTGCACTGTAGATAACATTAAGGATGGATTCAGGATTGTCTTTCAGGAACCATGGACAGAACAGGAGGAAAAAGAAATTGAAAAAGATGTTAGTAGCCACATTGAAGACCTTGATCCATGCAAAACGGAACGCTTTATTTTGTTGTCGCAGCCGGGCAAAAGGAATGGAAGCAAAGGCATCTGCTCCAACAATAATCGCGAAATATATGATATATTCGGGATGGCTGGGGTAGCGTATCAGTGCAGCGATCTCAGCTGAGAACATCAAGGCCAGCAGGATAAAAAGGGCCGAGGTGACAAAGAGAGAACTCAATGCTGTTGTAAAGACACTGTCCTTATTCTTTTCCGATTGTGCAAACCTGAAATATGAGGTTTCCATCCCGTAGGTCAGCAGTACAAGCAGGAAGGCAACATAGGCATATAACTCGGTAAGTACTCCGTATTGTCCTTCAAGAAAAATGCGTGTGTAGAATGGTGTTAAAAGGAGATAATTAAGCAGGCGGGGAACGATGGTACCCATGCCATATACTACTGTCTGACCGGCTAATTTCTTTAAGGGTTTCAATGCAGGAAATCGTCTTTAGATGCAAATGTAAAAATGAAAATCAAACGACAGCTTTATTCATGTCAGAAGTTAATAACAGGACAACAAATGGTAGAACGAAAAAAACGGCCTTAGCGATATACCGGAAGATGGATAATAAATACAGCACCGGTATCCGGTGATGACTCAAAGTTAATCTCTCCACCAGCTTCCTCGATAATACTACGGACCAGTGCAAGACCAAGGCCCATCCCGCTGGATTTTGTAGTGAAGCTTGGAGAAAATATCTTATCCATCATCTCCGCTGGTATGCCCGGACCATTGTCTGCGACACGGATAAGGTAGTTATTTTGCTCCCTGTCAAGGGTAATTTGTATAACTCCTTTTTTGTCCTGTCCAATTGCCTGTACAGAATTTTGGATCAGGTTGTTGAACACCCTGATCAGCTGTGTTTTGTCTGCCAGCACATGATATGGGGGCTCGGGAATGGATTTAAAGGAGAACTGAATGTTTTCCATATCAGAGAATAGATCAAGGGACTTTTTTATTGCCCCTGAAAGATCAATCCGCTCCTCTTTCTTTTGTGGCATTTTGGCAAAATCAGAGAACTCTGATGCTATAGCAGAGAGCGTGTCGATATGCTCTATGATGGTCTGGGTAAAGCGATGCAGGCGTTCCTCCCAGTCTTCTGATTTTTCATCCCATGCCTTTTGAAGGTATTGCACGCTGAGCTTCATCGGGGTAAGGGGGTTTTTGATTTCGTGGGCAACCTGTTTAGCCATTTCACGCCAGGCACTTTCACGTTCGGACTTAGCCAGGAGATCGGCAGAGCGGGACAGCTCATCAATCATTCTGTTATATTCGGCTACAAGGGTGCCGATCTCATCTTTTCTCGACCACTTGATCTTTTCGTTGCTCCCACTGAGCGAGAGGCTGCCCATTTTATCGCGTATCAACTGAAGGGGCCTGGTAATGTACCTTGAGATCAGGACAGCCAGGAAGATGGCCACAGCTATCAATAGAACATATACATTCAGAAAGGCATTCAAAAAGACTGATATTTCATTTTGGAGCTCCGTTTGCCGGGCAAAATATGGTAGGTTCAGGTAGGCCACAACCTTGTTTTCTGCATTTCTGAAGGGTACGTAAGCAGAAAAATAATCCTGATCACCAATCGTTTCGGTATGTATGAATAAGAGCTTCTTGTCCAGGGTAAGGATACGGTAAGCAACCGAATTCATTTTTTTGGAAATAAGCTGCTTTTGAAAGATCTCAGGTCGGGATGATGCCAACAGATTACCCTGGAGGTCGTATAGGTTAATATCAGAGAAAAAGACCTTAGAAAACTTGATCAAAAGGCTTGTAAGGTATTCTTCCATCTCCCCGGTAAGCTGCTCCTCTTCGGAAAGCTTATGTTCCAGTTCAATTAATACAGAATGTGTTTTCTCCTGCAGGATATCTTTGTTTTTATCGGTATTAAGATTGATAACATAGCGTACGGAAATGATACCAACAATGACGAAAGATATAATGATGAGGGAAATGATATATAGCTGTAACTGGTTGCGGAAATTTATTTCAAATCCCATGCGGGAGAATGGAACTTTCACAATAATGTATACCAGCAATACAAAGACCGTAAAAAAGATAAGGAGGTATGAGAAGGGTGCGAGAAATTCAAGGAATCCTGCTGTGTCCCTGCTTATGATCAGATATTCATCCTCGTCGATCCTCGACACATAATGGTATGCGTTATTATGGATGAAGAATTCTCCGCTGATAAGATCACCGTATTTACTGATGTTGGTCCTGTAGGTGTAGTCACCATATTTGAACAGGAGTTCATCATTGGCATAGCGGGCATATGAATAGTTTTCGAGCCCGGTGAAAGTTTTTATCTGTTCATCGATAAGGAGCTCCGGATATCCCAGGCCTCCTTCCGGGATAAAGAAGGAGAAGAGTTCAATGAATACCCTGACCGTATCATACCCATCGCCAAATATATAATCCTGCGCAGAGATATAATTACTCATGCCGGCCGCATTATTATAGCGAAACTGTCCATTGCCGAGGGCAGGCTTTCCTATACGTCCGACAATATCTCCGAAATAGTCATAGCAGTTCACAACATATTCTTCCGGCTGAAGGATCAGGTCCCTGCCGGGGGTGCAAATGGTCACCATCCATTCATATTTTCTTAGCCTGTCGGAGAGATAATTGTCTTCAATATATGTAATGGCCTGGTCTTCCATGTCAAGGTCATATGGAGAGACTGAGAGCAGGGAAAGCAACTGAGAGTCTGCTTTCATTTCGTCCACTACTGTGAGCAGCATATATTCTGTTAGTGGATCTTCACCGCTTGCCAGGTCGATGGCCAGCAGCTTACGTTGCTCAGCCTCTTTATGTCCATTATATGTTGATAGTACGGCAGTACTCAATATGGCAAAAAGAAAAAGGTATAAAAGTACGCTTGAAAAACCGACCTTATTAAGGTCAGGTAGTGACTGGACCTGGAAAAAGAATGCGATCACATAAACAAGCAGTGGGATGAAGAGCACAAGTTCGCAGTCATGAATGAAAACACAAAGCAATGTGTATATGGCACTGGTCAATATGAAGAAAACAAAATATACGACAAAATGATGCCTGGAGTATTGAAAAGCGAGGCCAAGAATACGATAAGAGACCAGGAAAAAGCTGAACAGGAGAAGGGTGAGTACAAAAAATGCAAGGAAAGAGTCAGCATTCAGAAAAAAGATCTGGTTCAGGTTCATGGAGTATGATGCATCCATGATCAGGCTGTTGACAGCCCACAGGAACAAACGGTAGAAAATGAATATATGCAGGAAGAGCGAAAAGATCAGGAAATATCGCCTGAAAAGGGAAATTTTACTTTTAAGCCTGATGTATCTGTAGGTTATAAAGAGAGCATAGGCAATGACCATGATGGCAAGCGCGTTGAAAACGAAGTCACCTATGGACGGGATCCAGTCAGATGCTGCAAAGGATCCCGGCTTAAACAGGTATGAATCGTGTAGGTTACGCGGTACATTAAAAATAAACATGAGCAAGCGCAGAAGTACTACATCAACACTGAATGCAAGTACCAATAACAGTTTTGAACGCAGTATACCCCCCAGTCGCAGGTATAACTGAAATAAGGAAGCACACAATGATACAAAGGCAAGCGCATAGAGGGCAAGAAGTATCAAACTCGGTACTTTTTCCGGTGTTGTTTTGAGGGGCGGCTCAATAGAAAACAAAAATCCATGGCTGTTTTTGACATTATATGTACCGGGCTGGAATGAAATTGTGGTCGATGATGGAGCGCGGAAAGGGGGATGAAAACGGTTATCCAAATATATATTCTGATAAGGGTAATTGTGTTTGATCAGAAACAGGCCTGAAAATCGGGTATTCGCAACCAGGGTGTCCTTGTAGAAATAAATACCATTGGCCAGTTCCAGAACCCTGGTTTCTCTACCAATCATTGCATCAAGATGTGTGAGCGGCACAGAATTATCCGACCAGTATACCAAGGAGTCATTCAGGAATTTGAAAAAATAGAAATCTGATGGGTGATTCAATGATTCCCGGATAAAAGTATCCGCGGCCATGTTATTGGATATATATTTTTCTTCGGCAAGGGAATTCAAATAATCTGACAGTTGCTTTTCCGTATTTTCAAAATCTCGTTGAAAATTTTGAAAAATCTTTTCCGGATAATTTCTGTGGACGACACGCATTTCATATATAACAGATGTTAATATAAAAATAAGTCCAACTGTCAGATAGAAGAGGACTCTTTGTGTCAACTGCCTGTTTTTTGTCTTTCTTTCCACCTAAATATCAGTAAATCAGTTAATTAGATGCCGGGTTAAAATTAGCCTCCCTGAGGCGTGATTTCCTTTCCTGAGGGTCATTGTCCCATTCAAGGGTTATCGTTTGCCAGGAGGGCTGAAAATGCCTTATTTCGACTTTTTAAAGATATAGATTAAACTTGAATAATTTCTTTTACCCCCCAATGCTGCCAGGTTAGAAATTAACCCCAAAATCATCGCGCTAAAAAATTTGTTGGATCCATGTTTATATTTTTCGCTGAGCAAGGAAATATAGAATGAATCAAAAATCATTGCTTTTGTTTTTATATGTTCAAATCCATGTTTGGACATTAGCGCCTTAATCGTTTTCGGGTTAAAATGATAAATGTGTCTGGGTACATCATAGGCTGCCCAATATGGGCCATATCTTTTTGCGTCGTACGAATTCATGTTGGGCAGTGCTACAATTAGCGTGCCGTTGGCATCGAGCTTATCATGGAATGCAGCAATGCGGTCTTCCAGCGGATATACATGTTCAAGCACATGCCACAGGCTGATACAGTCGAGACTCGAGTGGTCAATCCCATGAAGCCCTGCCTCATCATGAATTTTTAATCCGTGCGTATTAATGGCTTCTGTTCTTGCAAGTTCATTTGGCTCAATTCCGATAACCGACCATCCGGAAATTTTCATGGTCCCCAGGAAATCCCCGGTTCCGCAGCCATAATCGAGAAGCCGTTTGCCTGAAACATATTTATTAAGGATCCTTCTTTTTGATTTGAGGGTATAGGATCGGGCAAAATGAAAAAGACGGTTTACTAAACCCCTGGAGGTTTTGGAATGCGATATGTAAGCGTTAGAATCATAGTATTTTAATGATTCTCCGACATCGGGTCTCGGGTTGGTAAAGCAAAATCCACAATCATTACAGCTTGAAATGCTAAAGCTTGTTTGTGTTACAAAATGATCTTTGCAATCCAAAAATGTAGAAATAGATTTGGAATTGCATATAATACAGCTGTTTATGTTTTCCTGGGCCATAGTTTCACGTGGAACAAAGGGTCAAAGATAAGAGATTATGGATTATTAATTATGGATTATGGATGAGGAATCGAGAGGTATAGGTTGCCACCCAAAGCCTAATGCCTATCGCTCAATGCCTAACTTGTAGTTTCACGTGGAACATTACTGGGTTAACTACCCAGGTAAATGGCCAGAACAGAAATATCAGCAGGAGAGACTCCACTGATACGTGCTGCCTGCCCAATGGTTCTTGGGCGGATCTTGTTGAGTTTTTCGCGGGCCTCGAATGAGAGGGAGGTCAGCTGTTGGTAGTCGATATCGTCTTTGATCACGAGATTTTCAAGTTTTCCAAGTCGGTTCGCCAGGTCTCTTTCCTTGTCTATATAACCCTGGTATTTAATCCGGATCTCTGCTTGTTCAATAATCTCATCGTTGATACCATCCAATGATCCGATAAAGCCTGACAAGCTTTCAATACCCCTTATCAGGTCTCTGAAGTGAAGTTGTGGTCGCAGTAGAAGGGAGCCGACCTTCACTTTTTGTTTTAAAGCATCTGTCCCCTTCTCGGCAAGGATGTGATTCACCTCTTCCGGTGAAGCGCTTTCCTTTTTGCAAAAGCGGATGATCTGCGTTAGCAGCTCTTCTTTGTGGAGCACCTTGTCGAGCCTGGATTGATCTGCAAGTCCTATTTCGTGTCCCCTTGGAGTAAGACGCAGATCTGCATTGTCCTGCCTGAGAAGGATACGATATTCAGCACGCGAAGTGAACATACGGTAGGGCTCATCTACACCTTTTGTTATAAGGTCGTCGACCAATACTCCTATATAGGCTTCAGCGCGGCCAAGAATGAAATCTTCATCCTTGTTCAGTTTACGGTGAGCATTGATACCGGCAATTAAGCCCTGGGCCGCTGCCTCCTCATATCCCGTGGTGCCATTGATCTGCCCGGCAAAGTACAGGTGTTCCACGAGTTTTGTTTCCAGTGAATATTTAAGCTGCTCCGGTGGGAAATAATCATATTCGATGGCATAACCCGGACGAAAGACCCTGGCCTGTTCGAATCCAGGAATCAGGCGGAGCGCCTTATATTGTACTTCTTCCGGCAGGGAGGATGAAAAGCCATTCAGGTAATACTCGATGGTGGTCCATCCCTCCGGCTCTACAAAGAGCTGATGCTTATCCTTGCCGGCAAAGCGATCGATCTTATCCTCGATCGATGGACAATATCTTGGGCCAACTCCCTCTATCCTTCCGGTGAACATGGGAGAAAACTGAAAACCCGTGCGCAATGCATCATGCACTTTTTTGTTTGTATAGGCAAGATAGCAGCTGCGCTGCTTCTTTAATACAGGTGTATCAGTAAAAGAAAACTTAGAGGGTGTTTCATCGCCGGGTTGTTCTTCCAGTTTTGTAAAATCAATGGTCCGCCCGTCAATTCTTACAGGGGTACCTGTTTTCATGCGATCGGCTGAAAAGCCCAGGTCCACCAAACTTTCTGTGATCCCCATGGAGGCAATGTCACCCATCCTTCCTCCTGAGATCTTTTTCTCACCTATATGGATGATCCCATTCAGGAATGTTCCGTTGGTGAGGATGACGGCCCTGGCATCAATACGATGATCCATGGCTGTTTTAACGCCAACTACTTTTCCGTTTTCAATAATGAGAGAGGCTACCATGTCCTGCAAAAAATCCAGTCCAGGAATTTGCTCCAGCTGATTTCTCCATTCCATAGAAAAGAGCATGCGATCGCTCTGCGCACGTGGGCTCCACATGGCCGGACCTTTAGATTTGTTCAACATTCTGAACTGTATCATGGTCTTATCGGTGACGATACCTGAAAGTCCTCCAAGAGCATCTATCTCTCTGACAATCTGTCCCTTAGCAATTCCGCCCATGGCCGGATTACAGGACATCTGTGCCATATTCGACATGTTCATGGTTATCAGGAGCACGGAAGACCCGAGCCTGGCAGCGGCGGCAGCAGCTTCACAACCGGAATGACCGGCACCAACCACGATCACATCATACTGACCGAACATAAGAATTTAGTTGAATTAGCAAAGTTTTCAGAGCGAAAGCAAAGATAGGTATTTATCTTCTTTGGCAGTCATGGCGGCCTTTTCATCGGGACTTTTATCAGCATAACCACATAAATGAAGGATACCATGTATGATCACCCGCCTTACCTCATTTTCTACTGATTGCTGATGCATAGTGGCATTTTCATGCACACGTTCAATACTGATGAAAATATCACCGGATACATCCTTTTCATCTTCCCGGTAATCGAAGGCAATTACATCAGTAAGGGTTTCACGCTCCAGAAAGCGTTGATTCAGGTCGAGTAAATAGTCGTCACTGCAGAAAATGATATTGATCAATCCTGCATTTAATTTCTCTGTCCCGATAACCTCAAGAATCCAATCAAGCACAACAGCCTCATCGTCAAGACGGAAATCAATCTCTTCAGAAAAGAATTGTATCAGGGTTTCCATGTGAGGGGAGATGGCAAATGGTATTTAAACCTTTTGCTTCTTGGTTTGGAAATATTCATTGAAATGTCCAATCCTCTTTTTCATGGCTTCATGGCCAATACCTGAAATACGGAAGAACATTTCTACACTGCTACCCTCCTTATTAAATTCGACCTTATCAGACAGGGAGCGAATCAGGAATAAGCCACGGCTTGTTTGGCTGTTGAAATCAATATCGAGATCCAGCGGATCAGGCACCTCATCAGGGTTATAACCTGTACCTTCATCTGATACGGTGAATGACAAACCCTTGGGTTTCGATTCAAAAATTATCTGGATCTTTCTGGAGGCATCGCTATTGTTGCCATGAATAAGGGCGTTATTAAATGCTTCTGTAAGGGCTATCAGGATGTTTCCAAAATAGGTATCGTTGATATTATAGTAATCACAAATCTCTTCGACAAATCTTTCTACGGAACTGATATTTTCAGGCCTGGAGTCTAATGTTAGTTTTTCCTTCCTACCCATGATGGATACATTTAATTACCAAAGTTATAAAAATATTCATTCACTTTGCGTTTATAATATGGTTTTAAACTGGGTGGAACTGTTTTTAATAGTTCAACTTCTTTAGATAATATTCTTTTATACTCTAAAAAGTTATCAGGGTTACTATATTCCTGGCTTTTTGCTTCTTTTGATTCCCGGCGCTCTTCTTTTTCACGCTCACGCACTGCTTTTTCATGTTTCAGCAAGCGTGTATATATCTCTTCCTGCCGCTGCATGGTTTCATTTGTAATCCTTTTATTTACAAGATCTTCCTCGGTTTTTTCCATGTCTTCCATCAGCTCGCTCATGCCACCTTCGCCAGTCTCTCCGGCAGCCTTAAGTTCATCGAGGTATTCCTGCATCTGCTGACGTAACATTTCCTGTTCTGCTGCCATCCTGGCAAATTCTTCGCTGGGCGACATCCCCCCGGCTTTCCCCTGTTCACCCTTTTCACCCTCTTCGCCTTTGCTTTTCTGGCCATCTTTCATGCGCTGCATTTGCTGATTTAACTGCTTTTGCATTTCACCCATATTTTGAGGCATCGGACTTGGGTTACCCGACCCCGGATTATCACAGCTTCCTGTGCCCTGCATATTCATGTTTTGCTGCTGCAGCATCTGGTTCATTACCTCAGAAAGAAACAGTGCAAGGTTGTTCATGGAGGTCATGGCGTATTGTTGCGACATGGCAGCATTTCCCTTTTTGCGGTCTTGCAGATGGGTGTTGGCATCATCGATGTTTTCCTTGATCTTGTCAAGCTCTTTATAAACGAAAGGCTTGATCAGGGCTTGCCGTTTGCTTAAAGCATAGAGAGAATCTTCAACAATCTTCATATTCTCTTCCAGCTCAAACTGGCGCTCCACTATTTTCAGGTACCTGGGGTCGGCATAATTGGTATTGTTCAGGTCGGCAATGATCTCTTCCTGGTCGAAGGACATGATGAGCAGGTTTTCCAGTATCTCGCGCAGAACAGAAATGTCTTCTGAGTTTTTTTTAGCTCGCATTTGCGATTGCATCTTAAACAGCATCTGCGCCATCTCCTTCATTTCTTCTGCAGACTTTTCTTGTGACTCCCCTGCCTTTTTCATTTTGCCCTCATCCAGCTTTTCCAGGCTGTTCTCCATCTCCTCCTGTATACCCTCCTCCATTTCTTCTGTTTCTTCCATGGGGTGGGATTTTTCCAGTTCCTCGTTCAATTGCTTCAACTCATCAAGTTCTTCGCGCAGCTCTTCAAAATCCTCGTTCAACGACTCCTGTTCCTCTGACAGCTCCTCGCTATTGTTTTCCTGGTCGCCGGTTTTTTCGGCCAGCTCTTCCTGTTCTTTTGCAAGCTCATTTAGCTTTTCTATGGCCTCGGTGAGTTTCTTGTCAAACTCCAATTGTTTGAAAAGCTCCAGGTTACGGTCGAGCTCCATTTCAATGTCTTCAGCACTCATTTCCATCTTTTCAAGCATCTTCTGAACATCCTCTTTCTGTATATCGTCAAGCATTTTCTGAAGCTCTTCAAACAGCTCCTTCATCTCATCGCTCATGATTTCTTCAAACAACTCCTGTAGTTCCTGCTGTTTTTGAAGGATGCTCTCGTTCTGCTCTTTGTATTGCTGCTCACGCGTGATGTTTTCATCATTTTTTTTCTGAAGCAGATCCATTCTTTCCTGCAGCTCCTCCTGTTGCTCAAGGAGGGAACTGATTTGTTCTTTATCCTGCCAGCTAAGCGCTTCCTTGTTGATCAGTTGTTTGTTAAGTTTTTCAATCTGTTGCTGAAGTATTTGTGATTCGCGGATAATATCCTCCATCTCATCTTTGATCTGGGTATTTTCCGTGTCGGTTTGCTCACTTATCTCCTCCAGGCTCGGTGCGCGAAATATCATTTTATGTGAGCGGCTGCTTTTGTATCCGTTTACCTCGTCATTATCCCAGATCTCAAAGTAATACTGTATCTCGTCGCCGGGCCCAATGTCGACATTCTCCAGGTTGAAATGATGAAAAACAAGCTGCTTGGAATTTCCTGATGATATAGGAACGGCTTCAGGATAGATGCGCCCCTCTGTTCTTGTCGAATCGAAATTATTCAGGAATTCATAATTGAAGGTCAGGGAGGTGAAGCCATAATCGTCACTGATCTGGCCACGAAAATATAGACGCTTATCGTATACTGAATCTTGAAATTCCTCAAAAATAGCAGTGGGGTAAATATCTTTGATCACCGTGATGGCATAAGAAAGGCTGTCGGGATTCACCAGGTGTTCGTTGGCTGCTGAAATAGTATAGGCCATGCTCTCCATCAGGCGCTTTTTGTATGAAAATGCATTTGAACCCTGCTCTTCTAAAACAATGCAATCGCCCGGAAAATGAAACTCTATCGAACGGGTATCCCTCGTGATCACTTTCCATTCTGCAAAGCTTCCTTCGGGAACCACAAAATCGCCTGTATTTTCAAATACTTCATTTTTCTTAGCGGTGTAGCGCGGGTAGGTGAGAAACACCTCATAGTTGGTAATGACAGGACGCGGCAGCACCCTAATGCTGTAAGGACCGAAACTATAATCTTCAGCTACGATGCTGAAATGCATATCGTGCTGCAGCTTGTTCATGGTATACGAAAATACCCCGGAGGCTTCTTTACG